>NZ_JBEZUZ010000047.1:0-10217 GCF_040636735.1 Streptomyces sp. NPDC035033
CCGTGAGCCGTCCGCCGGTGCGGCGGCCCCGGCGGACCGTCCGGGCGGCACGGCGGCGACGGGCGGGTTACGGTCGCCGGTATGGCCGGTGATCGACGCGGATGGCTGCGGTGTCTGCTCGGCGGAGCGGTGTTCGTGGTGTGCATGGCCGGCACCACGCTCCCCACCCCGCTCTACCCCCTCTACCAGGAGGAGTTCGGCTTCTCCGAACTCACCGTCACCGTGGTGTACGCCGTGTACGCCTTCGGCGTCATCGGCGTCCTGCTCCTCGCCGGGAACGCCTCCGACACCGTCGGCCGCCGCCCCGTCCTGCGGTGGGGGCTCGCCTTCGCGGCCGCCAGTGCCGTCTGCTTCCTCTGCGCCGACGCCCTGGGCTGGCTCTACGCGGGCCGGCTGCTGTCCGGCCTCTCGGCGGGCCTGTTCACCGGCGCCGCCACCGCGTACGTCATGGAACTCGCCCCGCCCGGCGGCACCGCGCGCGCCACCTTCGTCGCGACCGCCGCCAACATGGGCGGGCTGGGCTGCGGCCCGCTCCTCGCCGGGCTCCTCGCCGAGTACGCCCCCGAGCCGCTGCTGCTGCCCTTCGCCGTCCACCTGGCCCTGGTCGCCGTCAGCGCCCTGCTCCTCCTGCGGCTGCCCGAGACGGTGGCGGAACGCCGGCCCCTCAGCGCCGTACGGCCCCGGAAACCCGCCCTGCCGGCCCGCCCGGGGGCGGTCTTCGTGCCGGCGTCCGTCGCCTCCTTCGTGGGCTTCGCGCTCTTCGGCGTCCTCACCTCCGTCAGCCCCGCCTTCCTCGCCCGCGACCTGCACGTGGAGAACCACGCGGTCAGCGGCCTCGTCGTCGCCCTCGCCTTCTTCGCCTCCACCGCCGGACAGGCGGCCGCCGGCCGCGTCGGCGCCGCCCGCTCCCTGCCGCTGGGCTGCGCGGTCCTCTTCGCCGGCCTGGTCCTGCTCGGCTGCGCCCTCCTCGCCGACCTGCTGGCCCTCGTCGTCCTCGCCGCCCTCACCGGCGGCGTCGGGCAGGGCCTCGCCTTCCGCGGCGCGCTCTCCGCCGTCGCCGCCGCCGCGCCCCCCGACCGGCGGGCCGCCGTCATCTCGTCCCTCTTCGTGGTCGCCTACACGGGCATCTCGATCCCCGTGATCGGCGTCGGCCTGCTGGCCGACCCCCTCGGCCTGGAGGGCGCGGGCCTGGTGTTCACCGCCTGCATGCTGCTCCTGGCCGCCGGCGCCGGCGCCTACCTGCTGCGCCGCACCCGCACCGAGGCGCCGACGGCCTAGACGCGCCTCTCGGGCCCGTCCGCTCAGGAGGCGGCCGTCGCCTCCGGGCGGGCCGGGGGCGCGCCGCCCGTGTGGACGAGGCACACGTCATGGGCCTCGCGTGCCAGTTCGCGGCCCCGGCCGTCCGTCAGGCGGCCGGTGATCCGGTAGAGGCCGAGGTGCGCCCGGCCGACCGGCATGCGCCGCGACGGGAGCCACACCTCGTACGGTCCGCCGCTGCGGAAGCCGCCGAGCACCGTCCGGGTGGTGGCGAGCACCCGGCCGCCCCGGGCCTGCTCCTCCTCGAAGGCCAGCCCGTCGATGTCCGTGCCGAGCCGGAAGGTCAGGCCCAGGCTCACCACGGTGCCCTCCGCCAGGACCAGCGGCTCGCCGCTCCCCGGGCCGCCCAGCGGCACCCCGAGGCGGCCCAGCTCCTCCGTGTGCAGCGAGACGTCGAGGAGGCGGAAACCGGAGTCGGTGCCGTTCACGCTCTCACCGCCCTCGGCCGGCGCGCCCCGGCCCTACATCGGGCCCGAGTACGGGGGCCCGGCACCGGTCGACCGCGGCGGGGCGTCGTCGGGCGGGGTGGCGGGATCGGCCGGGGTGGTGCCGCCCGCGCTGTCGGCGGGCCGGAGCCGGCCGCGCCAGCCGCCGGTCGCCCGGTCGCGGTCCTCGATGAACCGTTTGAACCGGCGCAGGTCGCCCTCGATCCGGCTCTCCAGGACCCCCATCGCCTTCGCCGCCCGGTCGGTGACCCCCGAGGGCTCCACCTCCATCGCCAGCCGCACGCGCGTGTGCTCGTCGTCCACCCTCTCGAACGTGACGACGCCCTTCTGCTTCACGTCCCCGCCGACCGTCCGCCACGCGATGCGCTCGTCGGGGAGCTGGTCGACGATCTCGGTGTCGAACTCGCGGGTCGCCCCCGCGATCCTGGTCCGCCAGTGACAGAGCCGGTCGTCGAGCTGCCGGACCTCCTCGACCCCGTCCATGAAGCTCGGGAACTCCTCGAACTGCGTCCACTGGTCGTAGACCTCGCGCAGCGGAGCCGCCACCTCGATCGTGTCGTGCACCATCTCGGTCACCTCCCTGGTCCGGCACAGCACCTGTCCGGGCGCGGCTACCCGCGCCCGGCCGGGGTAACCGCCCCGCCCTCCGCCCCGTCCGCAGGCGGCCCCCGGTACGTGCGCGTACCGGGGGCTCCGCCGGGTACGCGCGCCCGGACGAGACCCGGGCGGAACCCCGACGGAGGAGCACCCATGAGCAGTCCCGCGAAGCCGATGACCCCCGCGAAGCCGACGAGCCCCGCGCAGCCGGACCGGGCGGCCGGGAGCCCCGTGGTGGTGGCCGGACCGCCCGGCGTGTACGCGCCCCAGGGCGACACCCTACTGCTCCTGGAGACCCTCGCCCGCGAGCCCCTGGAACGCGGCGCGCGCACCCTCGACCTGTGCACCGGCACCGGGATCCTCGCCATCGAGGCGGCCCGCCGGGGCGCCCGGGCGACCGCCTCCGACATCGACGCGACGGCCGTCACCACCGCCCGCCGCAACGCGCGCCTGTCCGGCTGCCGGGTCCGCGTGCTGCACGGGGACCTCGCCACGCCGGTCGCGGGGGAGCGGTTCGACCTGGTGACCGTCAACCCGCCCTATGTGCCCGCCCCCTCGTCGGAGCCGCCCGCCGCGGGCCCCGGGCGCGCGTGGGACGCCGGCCACGACGGCCGGCTCCTCCTCGACCGGATCTGCCGCGGCGCGCCCGCCGTCCTCGCGCCCCACGGCGTCCTGCTGCTCGTCCAGTCCTCCCTCAGCGGCGTCGCCGCCACCCTCGCCGCGCTGCGCGCCGAAGGGATGCGGGCCCGGGTCGTCGCCCGCCGCGAGCAGCCGTACGGGCCGGTCATGACGGCCCGGGCCGGCTGGTTCGAACGGCGCGGACTGGCCGCCCCCGGCACCAGGACCGAACAGCTCGTGGTCGTCCGGGCCGTCCGCACGCCCGGGCGGAGCCCGGAAAGGCGCCCCGTGCCCGCTTCCGGGGCCCGCGCGGACGCCCCGGCGGACCACCACCCCCGGGAGGCATGATGACCCCGCACGCACCGCGGACCCGCGGCGCCGCCCTGTTCGACGTCGACGGCACCCTCGTCGACACGAACCACCTCCACACCCTGACCTGGTGGCTGGCGCTGCGGCAGCACGGTCACACGGTGCCGATGGCCCGGATCCACCGCGCCGTCGGCATGGGCTCCGACCGGCTCCTCGACGCCGTCCTCGGCCAGGACCGCCGGAGCGGGCAGGACGAGGCGATCGCGAACGCCCACGGCACGCTCTACGCCACCTGGTTCGACAGCCTCGTCCCCTTCGAGGGCGCCGCGGAGCTGCTGCGCGCCACCGCCGCCCGGGGCTGGAAGGTGGTGCTCGCCAGCTCGGCGTCGGAGGAGGAGGTGGCCGCCGTACGGGCCCGGCTCGACGCCGACGACGTCATCGACGCGGCCACCTCCAGCGGCGACGTGACCGCCACCAAACCCGCCCCGGACCTGGTGCGGGCCGCCCTCGACGCGGTGGGCGCCGAACCGGAGGACGCCGTCCTCGTCGGCGACACGGTGTGGGACGTCGAGGCCGCCGGACGCGCCGGCGTCCCCTGCGTCGGACTCCTCACCGGCGGCACGACCCGCCGCGAGCTGGAGGACGCCGGCGCCGTCGTCGTCCACGACGACGCCCTCACCCTCCTCCGCCACATCGACGCCGGCCCCCTGGCCCGGCCCCCGCGCTGAGGCCCGCCCCTCACGGCCGGGCCCCCGCCGGCCGGGCGCGCGCCGCCGCCCCCACGGTGATCCGGAAGCCGTCGCGCGGGCGGGTGGGGACGCGGTGGAGCGGGATCCGCGTGTCCTGCTCGGGAACGGCGAAGTCCAGCCGGGCGAGCTCCCGGGAGAGCCGGGTCAGCAGGGTGACGGTGATGTCCTCGCCCGGGCAGCGGTGCCCCTCGGGCGGCCCGCCGCCCTGCGGGATCAGCCCGGCCGGGTGCGCGGCGGCGCTCAGGAAGCGGTCCGGGACGAAGCGGTAGGGGTCCCTCCACAGGACGGGGTCGTGGTTCTGCCCGAAGACGTCGAGGAGCAGCAGCGTCCCGCGCTCCACCGGCGTCCCGTCGTCGAGGACGAGGTCGCGGGCGGCCAGCGCCCCGGTGAACGGCACGAAGGGGTAGAAGCGCCGGACCTCGTGCGCGAAGGAGAGGGCGAACCCCGCCGGCCCCCCGTCGGCCTCCTCCGCGAGCCGCCGCCGCACGTCCGGCCGCCGGCTCATCGCGTGCGCCGCGAACGCCACGAACCAGGCGACCGCGACCGTGGGCCGCACGATGTTCAGCAGCTCCACGGCGGCCGTGGCCGGCGGGAGGAGCGAGCCGTCGGCCTCCCGGTGCGCCACCACCGCCTCGAACGGCGTACGGGGCGGGGCGCCGGGCCCGGCCGGGGGACCGCCCGCCCGCGCCCGGGCGACCGCCTCGCGCAGCAGGCCCTCCTGCCGGGCGCGGGCCCGCCGGGCGCGCAGGTGACGCGGCCCCGCCGTCGCGAAGCCGTCCACCATCGCCACGCAGTCCCGCGCCAGCCGGTCGACGGCCCCGTCGTCGCCGTACCCCGGCAGGCCGGTCCAGTCGCGGACCGCGCGGGCCAGGACGAGCGCGGCCTCGTCGAACAGCACGGCCTCGCGGCCGGGCGCGCCGAGCCGCGCCCGGAACTCCCCGACCGCCCCGTCGGCCAGCGCCGCGACCCCGGACGGATCCGTCAGCCAGGACAGGAAGAGATCCTTCCGGGCCCGGTGCCCGGCACCGTCCAGGGTGTGCACCGCGCCCCGGCCGAAGAGGGTGTCGAGGACCGGGCCGGGCAGGGCTCCGGAGCGCAGGGCGTGCCGCTCGTCGTAGAAGAACGGCACGGCGCCGGGGCCGCGCAGCACCACCGCCGGGCGGCCGAGCAGCCGGATCGGCAGCGGACCGGTCCCCGTCTCGGTCCCGGTGCGGGGTGGCAGCCACTCGTATCCCCTCAGGAACACGGCGGCGGTCCGGTCGGCGCGGGGCCACGACCGGCGGGCCAGGGGGTTCGACGCGTCCACGGGGCGATCGCCTCCTCGGAACGGAACGGAACGGAACGGACTGGTCTGCACTGCACTGGACCGGAGAGAAGCGGCGGGGAGGGCCGCCGCGGCCGTCTGCGCCTACCCGCCCCCGGCGCGGACACGCCTCCCTCGGGTCCGCCGGAACCGCCGGGCATGCCGGGCGCGGAAGGGGGCAGGCGCCCATGCGTCCGTTCCGTGAGGCGGGCGGCCGTCCCGGGCGCCGCCTCCCGGTCCGCCCCCTCTGGAGGTGCGCCGTGGATCCCGTACCCGAGAACCCCGCAGCGGCGGAACCCGCGCCCGGCGAGGCCCCGGCCCCCGGCCGTGCGGCCCCGGCCGGCGCCCGCCCCGTCCGGATCACGCCGCTGGCGGAGGGGCCGCTGCTGGTCGACGGCCCCGTGGAGATCGTGCTGCCGGACGGGACCGTGCGGCGCAGCGAGCGGCCCGTGGTCGCGCTGTGCCGGTGCCGCCGCAGCCTGCGGGACCCGTTCTGCGACACCAGCCACCGCCGCCGGTCCCGGTCCGACCGGTCCGGCGGCCCCACGCCGTCGCCGCCCGCCTGACGGGCGGCCGGCCCCGACACCGAGGAGACCGTGCCATGACGACCACCGCACCGCGCGTCGGACGCCCGCCCGAGGACGCCCCCGGCGACGCGCCCGCGGCCTCCGGGGCGGCGGCCCCCGAGCTGCCCCCGGCCCGCGGCGAGCTCTCCGCCGCCGTGTCCGGCCGGCTGCGCGGGCGGTCCGCCGCCCTGCCCGGGCCCCGCGCCGTCGCGGCGGCCGACCCGTACGGCGAGGACCTCCAGCTGGCCCTGCACCTCTGCTACGAGCTCCACTACCGCGGCTTCGCGGGCGTGCCGGACGCCGCCGAGTGGGACCCGGACCTGTTGCGGCTGCGGGCCCTCCTGGAGGAACGCTTCGAGGAGGCGCTGCGGGCCGGGTGCGCGGGGAGCGCGACGCCCGCCGAGGTCTTCGACGCCCTGCTGACCGAGCCGCCGGACGGTCAGGGCCTCTCCCGCTTCCTGCTGCGCCACGGCACCCTGGAGCAACTGCGGGAGTACGCGGTGCTCCGGTCCGTGCACCAGCTGCGCGAGTCCGACCCGTACGCCTGGGTGCTGCCCCGGCTGTGGGGCCGCGCGAAGGCCGGGATGACGACCGTGCTGTACGACGAGTTCGGCTGCGGCCGGGAGGAGCGGGTGCACGCCCGCCTCTACGCCGACCTGATGCGGGGCCTCGGGCTCGACCCCCGCTACGGCCACTACCTCCCCGTCGTCGGGGCCCCCGTCCTCGCCGCCGCCAACCTGATGTCGCTCTTCGGCCTCCACCGGGCCCGCCGGGGCGCCCTGGTGGGCCACTTCGCCGCCGTGGAGATCTCCTCCCCGCCCGCCGCCTCCTGGCACGCCGCCGCCCTGCGCCGGTGCGGCGCCGACGAGGCGGCCGCCCGCTTCTACGACGAGCACGTGGAGGCCGACGCCGTCCACGAGCAGCTGGTCCGACGCGAGGTCGTCGACGGGCTGCTCGCCGAGGAGCCCGGTCTCGCCGCCGACGTCGCCTTCGGGGCGCGGGCCACCGGCCTGCTGGAGGACGCCCTCGCCGAGTCCGCCGTCGGGGCCTGGCGGGCCGGCGCCAGCGCCCTGCGAGCCCCCACCGAGGAGGAGGCATGAACCTCATGACACAGACCGGAGACGGCCGCGGCGGGGGCCCGGATGTGCTGCCGCCCGACCACACCCAGGCCATCCTGGAGGTCACCAAGGAGGTCGGGGCCGTCCTGAAGGGCTCCGGCTGCCCGTTCGCCCTGGTCGGCAGCGTCGCCGCGTACGCGTACGGCATCCCGGTCCGGCTCCAGCACGACACCGACTTCGCCCTGCGCGCGGAGGACTCCGAGACCGTCGTCCGGCTGCTGCGCGGCCGCGGCATCCAGATCGTGGATCCGCCGGAGGACTGGCTGGTGAAGGCCCGCAGCGGAGGGGAGCAGATCGACCTGATCTTCTCCCTCGCCGGACGGGCCGTCACCAAGGAGCTCCTCGACCGCGCCTGGATCCTCCCGGTCGACTCCGTCCACCTGCCGGTGATCGACCCCACCGAC
Organism: Streptomyces sp. NPDC035033; assembly: GCF_040636735.1. NCBI lineage: Bacteria > Bacillati > Actinomycetota > Actinomycetes > Kitasatosporales > Streptomycetaceae > Streptomyces > Streptomyces sp. NPDC035033. The sequence goes on from NZ_JBEZUZ010000047.1 coordinate 7,428, forward strand.
CTGATGATCGGCCGGCTCGCGGCGCTCTCCGAGCACCACTGCGACTACGGCGTCCTGCTGCCGGTGGCGCGCGGCCTGCGCGAGCGCGTCGACTGGGACCGGGTCCGCGAGGAGACCCGCGACCGGCCCATGGCGGTCGCCTTCCTCTACCTGCTCCGCCTCCTCGGCGTCCTCCCGGACCCCGGAGAGGGGCCGGCGGCGGAGCGGCCGGCGCGAGAGGAGGCGGACGGCCGTGACTGAACGACCGGAGCCGTACGAGGACTCGACGCCCGTCGAGGAGCCGCGCGCCGACGAGTACCGCATCGCCCGGCTGCGGGAGCGGCTCGCCAGGGACGGCCAGGCCGAGCTCGGCGTGCAGGTGGAGCAGCGCGGCGGTGTCGTCCTGCTCACCGGGACCGTCCCCACCACCGTCCGGCGCGACGAGATCGTGGAGCTCGCCCGCTCCGCCCTCACCGGGTTCACGCTCCGCACGGACATCACCGTCGCGGGCTGCGACGCCCCGGACCACGGAGAGGAGCTGTCATGACCCTCCTCGGACCGGAACGGACCGGCCCCGACGCCATCCGGGTGGCCGCGGTCGGCGACATCCACCTCGGGGAGGACTGCGCGGGCCTGCTCCGCCCCGCCTTCGAGGCCCTCCCCGACTGCGCCGACCTGCTGCTGCTCGCCGGCGACCTGACCCGGCACGGCGAGGTCGCCGAGGCCCGGGTGGTGGCCGGCGAGGTCGCGTCCCTCGGCGTCCCCGTCGTGGCCGTCCTCGGCAACCACGACCACCACGCGGGCGAACCCGCCGAGGTCGCCCGGGTGCTCCGCGACGCCGGGGTGCACGTCCTGGAGGGCGAGAGCACCGTCCTGCCCGTGGCCGGCCACAAGGTGGGCGTCGCCGGCGCGAAGGGCTTCTGCGGCGGCTTCGTCGGGCGCAGCGCGGGCGAGTTCGGCGAGCCCGAGATGAAGGAGTTCGTCCGCACGACCCGGCGCAGCGCCGAGGGGCTGTCCCGCGCGCTCGGCGAACTGACCGCGCACGGCTGCGCCGTCCGCATCGCGCTCACGCACTTCTCGCCGGTGCCCGACACGCTCGCGGGGGAGCCGCTGGAGATCTACCCCTTCCTCGGCAGCTATCTGCTGGCCGAGGCCATCGACGCCCACGGCGCCGACCTCGCCGTCCACGGCCACGCCCACCTCGGGACCGAGCACGGCATGACGGCGGGCGGCGTCCGGGTCCGGAACGTCGCCCAGCCGGTGATCGACCACGCCTTCGCCCTCTACCGCCTCCCCCTCGACGGCCACGCCGCCACCGCCGCCCCGGCCGGCCTCACGGCCCGCTACGGCACCCACTGACCCGCTACGGCACCCGCGGGCCCGGGGCGGCGGCCCCGGGCCCCGGCCTCAGCCCTCGATGCCGGTGGCCGCGTGCGGGGAGCCGACCGGCTTGGACTCCGGGGAGCCGCGCTGGCGGAGGTAGACGGAGAGGACGGCCATCGCGGAGACGGCGAGCAGTTCCGACTGCCAGTTCTGCAGCGACCGGTCCCAGAAGTCGGCCGAGCCGAGGTACGCGCCCCAGCCGATCGGGTCCTGGAGCTGCCGCAGCCGTTCGCCGTTGTACGCGGCCGCGCCCGACACCGACTGCGCGAACCAGGACAGGAGGAAGAACGCGGCCATCACCAGGCCCAGCGAGTGGCCGTACAGCGCCTGCCGCCAGTCCTTCGTGCCCGCCCAGCGGGGCGAGTCGGAGCGCGCGTGGTCGCCCATCCGCTGGTCGCGCTCGCTCTCGGAGCCCACCCGGTCCAGCGGCTTCGACTCCGGCGAGCCGCGCTGCACGAGGTGGACGGTCCCGTACACGTACAGGAAGAACTGGAGGAACTCGGACTGCCAGTTCTCCGTGACGTCGACGGCGAAGTCGGAGGAGGTCAGGTACGCCCCGAAGCCGATCTGCTGGAGCCCCGCCACGGCCATCTGCTCGTTGAACTGGGCGCGCCCGGCGACCGCCTGGGCGGCGAGGACGACGAGGAAGGCCCCGCCGAAGACGAGGGTGAGGCTGTTGGAGCGCCAGAACCCGACGCGTCGCGCGCTCACCGGTGCATCGCCCCGATCACCGTGAAGTAGGCGAGGCCGCCCACGATCACCACGACGCAGCAGAGGAAGACCGTCCTCATCCGGCCGCCCCCCTTCCGGTGCGCCCGGCGCCGGCCCTCGCGCCGGCCCACCCGACCACGGCCCTCATCCCGTCAGCCTCCCTTCACCGAGCAGCGGTACGGCTCGTCCTTGCTCTCCGGCGGCGCGCAGCCGGCCGCCGTGACCAGCCAGCCCTCGTCGAACCGCGACAGGAAGAGGGTGTCGCCGGTCATCCGCAGCAGCGCCTCGCGCCCGTACACGTCGACCCCGCGCGGCAGGCCGGCCGTCGGCAGCTCCGCCTGCCGCAGCCCGGGCCCGCACGCGCCCCGGGCGTCCTCCTCCACCTGCTCGCGGGTCTCGGGGGCGAGCAGCGCGCAGCCGGTGCGGTAGTCCCCGGCCGAGACGGCGGCGGCGAACCGCCGGCCGGCGTCGGTCGCCCCGTCCTCGCTCGCCGCGGACGCCCCGCACCCGCCCAGCAGGAACGCGGCCAGCAGCGCGCCGGCCGCGCGGGGGAGCGTCCTCGCCGCCCGCCGTCCCGGCGTACGCGTCCTGGGTGTCACCGTCATGGGCCCCACCCTGCCCGCGCGGGCCGCGCGGCCCCGAGACGCGGGGCAGATCGGAAGAGCGTCGGGGAGGGAAAGAGGGACATAGCAGGCGGGTAGATATCGGTGGTCGCCG
>NZ_JBEZUZ010000047.1:10227-57250 GCF_040636735.1 Streptomyces sp. NPDC035033
GCCCCGAGACGCGGGGCCGCGCGGCGTACCGGCTTCACCCGATCGCGCTCCGCCCGCCCGGCCGCTCAGTGGGCCGCCGCGCCGAACTCGGCGTGCTGCGTGCGGAGCGCGAAATCGTTCTCGTCCGGCGGTCTGCCGAGGAAGAGGCGGCGCGCCTCGGACCTGGCCTCCCGCATCAGCGTCCTGAACTCCTCGTCCGTGAGCCCGCGTCGGCGGCCGGCACCCGGGTCGTCCGTCCCGCGCTGGAGGTGTCCGCGCATCGTCCTCACCGTCCTTCCGTCCCGGTGACGGGTGTTCCTCTCTTCCGCGCCTACCCGCCGTCCGCCGGAACAGCCGTCGTCCGGCGGCGGAACGCCCGCGCCGCCCGCCCGGACCGGCGTCGGGCGCCCCGGCCGCCGCGAGGGCGGGGAGGCCGCTTCCTCCCGGCCTCCCGTCGGGGATCATGGACTTGCGGCGCGGCTCCCCGTCCCCCACAATGGTTGAATCTGAAACTAAAAGTTTCGCCGCCGAACCAGGGGAGGGGTCGCAGATGGACGACACGAAGGTCGAGGTCCTCACGCCGCGGGACGTCCCGCTGGGCGGCCCGCGCGCCATGACCGTGCGCCGCACGCTGCCGCAGCGGTCCCGCACCCTCATCGGCGCCTGGTGCTTCGCCGACCACTACGGCCCCGACCCGGTCGCCGAGTCCGGCGGCATGGACGTCGCGCCCCACCCCCACATCGGGCTCCAGACCGTGAGCTGGCTCTTCAGCGGGGAGATCGAGCACCGCGACAGCCTCGGCAGCCACGCCCTCGTGCGCCCCGGCGAGATCAACCTCATGACCGGCGGCCACGGCATCGCCCACTCCGAGGTCTCCACCCCCGGCACCACCGTCCTGCACGGCGTCCAGCTCTGGGTCGCGCTCCCCGGGGCCCACCGCGACACCCCGCGCGACTTCACCCACCACGCCCCCCGCCCCGTCCGCGTCGACGGCGCCGAACTCCGCGTCTTCCTCGGCACCCTGGCCGGCGACACCTCCCCGGTCCCCACCTTCACCCCCCTCCTCGGCGCCGAGGTCCTCCTCGACCCCGGCGCCGCCGTCACCCTCGCCGTGGACCCGGAGTTCGAGCACGGCCTCCTCGTCGACGAGGGCGACGTGACCCTCGACGGCATCCTCCTCCGCCCCGCCGAACTCGGCTACGCCGCCCCCGGCCGCGCCGCGCTCACCCTCGCCAACACCTCGGACCGGCGGGCCCGCGCGGTCCTCCTCGGCGGCCCGCCCTTCGAGGAGGAGATCATCATGTGGTGGAACTTCATCGCCCGCACCGACGACGAGATCCGGCGGGCGCGCGAGGAGTGGGCCGCGGCCTCCGACCGCTTCGGCGAGGTGGCGGGGTACCCCGGCGACCGCCTCCCGGCCCCCGAACTCCCCACCACCCCCCTCAAGCCCCGCCGCAACCCCCGTTGAACCGCCCCGACCCGCGCTGAACCGTCCCGGCCTGCGCCGAACCGCCCCGACCCGCGCCGCACCGGCCCCGGCCCCCCGCCGGGCCGGCGGAACCCGGCGCGGTCCGGGGCGTTGACGTCACCGCGCTCCGGCCACAAGGATGTGCACCGCCCCTTTGGGAGCGCTCCCACTCATGGCCCGTCCCTCACCGAGGAGCCAGACGTGAACAGACGCAGAACCGCCCTGTTGTCCCTGACGGCCCTGCTGGCGGCGGGGCTGACCGCGGTGCCCGCCGGTCCGGCGGGGGCGGACGAGGTCGAACGGATCAGGAACGGCGGCTTCGACGCCGGCACCGCGTCCTGGTGGACGAGCGGCGTCACCGCCGGCCCGGCCGACGGCGGGCTCTGCGCCGACGTGCCCGGCGGCACCGAGAACCGCTGGGACGCCGCGGTCGGCCAGAACGACCTGACGCTCGTGAAGGGCGAGTCGTACCGCATCGCCTTCCGCGCCACCGGCACCCCCGCCGGCCACTCCGTCCGCGCCGTCGTCGGCCTCCAGGTCGCCCCCTACGACGCCTACCACGAGGTCGTCCCGCAGCTGAGCGTCTCCGGCGACACCTACACGTACACCTTCGCCTCCCCGGTCGACACCGCCCAGGGCCAGGTCGCCTTCCAGCTCGGCGGGTCCGCCGAGCCCTGGCGGTTCTGCCTCGACGACGTCTCCCTCCTCGGCGGGGTGCCGCCGGAGAAGTACGAGCCCGACACCGGGCCCCGCGTCCGCGTCAACCAGGTCGCCTACCTGCCCCGGGGCCCCAAGAACGCCACCCTCGTCACCGACGCCACCGAGCCCCTGCCCTGGCAGCTGAAGGACGCGAAGGGCACCGTCGTCGCCCGGGGGCGGAGCCTCCCGAGGGGGCTGGACGCCTCCTCCGGCCAGAACGTCCACTCGATCGACTTCGGCGCCCACCGCGGGACCGGCACCGGCCTCACCCTCACCGCCGACGGCGAGACCAGCCGCCCCTTCGACATCGGCACCGCGGCCTACGAGCGGCTCGGCCTGGACGCGGTGAAGTTCTACTACACCCAGCGCAGCGGCACGCCGATCCGCGACGACCTGCGCCCCGGCTACGGCCGCCCGGCCGGGCACGCCGGCGCCGCCCCCAACCAGGGCGACGGCGACGTCCCCTGCCAGCCCGGCGTCTGCGACTACGCCCTCGACGTCACCGGCGGCTGGTACGACGCCGGCGACCACGGCAAGTACGTCGTCAACGGCGGCATCTCCGTCTGGCAGCTCCTCGCCACCCACGAGCGCGCGCGGAACGCCCGCACCGGGCACCCCGGGCGGCTGGGCGACGGCACGCTGGACCTCCCCGAGAGCGGCAACGGCGTCCCCGACGTCCTCGACGAGGCCCGCTGGGAGCTGGAGTTCCTGCTCAAGATGCAGGTCCCGGACGGGAAGCCGCTCGCCGGCATGGCCCACCACAAGATCCACGACGAGCAGTGGACCGGCCTTCCGCTGCTGCCCTCCGACGACCCGCAGAAGCGCGAACTGCACCCGCCGACCACCGCCGCGACCCTCAACCTCGCCGCGACCGCGGCCCAGGCCGCCCGTCTCTACCGGCCCCACGACCGGGAGTTCGCCGCCACCGCGCTCGCCGCGGCCCGCAGGGCCTGGGCCGCCGCCCTCGCCCATCCCGACGTCCTCGCCTCCGAGAGCGACGGCGTCGGCGGCGGCGCATACGCCGACCGGGACCTCAGTGACGAGTTCTACTGGGCGGCCGCCGAGCTCTACCTCACCACGGGCGAACGGCGGTTCCGCGACCACGTCCTGAACTCCCCGGTGCACACCGCCGACATCTTCGGCCCCGTCGCCTTCGACTGGGCCCGCACGGCCGTCCCCGCCCGCCTCGACCTCGCCACCGTCCCCAGCCGGCTCCCCGGCCGCGACGGGGTCCGCGCCTCCGTCCGCGCCGGCGCCGACCGCTACCTGGCCACCCTGAAGGCCCACCCCTACGGCATGCCGTACGCCCCCGAGGGCCAGCGGTACGACTGGGGCTCCACCCACCAGATCCTGAACAACGCCGTCGTCCTGGCCACCGCCCACGACCTCACCGGCGCCGCGAAGTACCGCGACGGCGCCGTCCAGGCCATGGACTACGTCCTGGGCCGCAACGCCCTGAACATCTCCTACGTCACCGGCTACGGCGAGGTCAGCGCGCAGAACCAGCACAGCCGCTGGTACGCCCGCCAGCTCGACCCGAACCTTCCGCACCCGCCCGCCGGCTCGCTCTCCGGCGGCCCGAACTCCTCCCTTCAGGACCCCCTCGCCCAGGCCAAGCTCCAGGGCTGCACCGGCCAGTTCTGCTACATCGACGACATCCAGTCCTGGTCCACCAACGAGCTCACCATCAACTGGAACTCCGCCCTGGCCTGGATGGCCTCCTTCGTGGCCGACCAGGAGTGAGGGGGCGGCCCCGGGGCACCGGGAGGCCGGACCGGCTCCGTCCGTTTCGGCCGCCGCCGACCGGTTAGACGCGCGGCATGAAGACCTTCCCGCGTGTCCTGGGGCCGGCCCTCCCCTCCGCCGAGGGCCCCGGCCTCGTCCTGAGGGCGATGGACCGGCTGGAGAACTCCCCGCGGGCCGACGGCCTCGCCGACGCCCTGCGGGGGACCGTGCGGAGCCTGCCGCTCGGCGCCGCGCGCGACGTGCTGCACGGACGGTGGCTGGGGCACCCCCTGCACCCCGTGCTCGTGCAGTTCCCGATCGGCGCGTGGCTGTCGGCGGCCGTGCTCGACCTCGTCCCCGGCGGGCAGCGCGCGGCCCGGCTGCTCGTCGGCGCCGGGCTCGCGGGGGCGGGGCCGGCGGCCGTCGCCGGCTGGGTCGACTGGGCCGAGACCCGGCGGCCGCAGCAGCGGGTGGGGCTGGTGCACGCCGCCGCCAACATCACGGGCGTGGTCTGTTACGCCGCCTCCCTCACGGCCCGGTGCCGCGGCCGCCACGCGCGCGGCCGGCTCTGGGGCTTCGGCGGCCTCACCGCCGTCGCGGCGGGCGGCGCCCTCGGCGGGCACCTCGCCTACCGGCAGGCCGCCGGGGCCAACCACGCCGAGCAGGTCCCCGCCCTCGTCCCGCCCGGCTGGTACCCGGTGGCGACCCTGGCCGAGCTCCCGCCCGGCCGGCCGCGCCGCGGACACGTCGGCGAGGTGCCCGTGGTGATCGTCCGCACGGACGGGGACGCGGTCCGGGTCCTCGCGGAGCGGTGCAGCCACCTGGCCGGCCCGCTGGCCGACGGCGAGGTCGTCGACGGCTGCCTCGTCTGCCCCTGGCACGGCAGCACCTTCCGCCTCGACGACGGCTGGAACGTCACCGGCCCGGCCACCGCCCCGCAGCCCGCCTTCGACACCCGCACCGTCGACGGCCGCGTGGAGGCCCGCCTCCGCGCCTAGAGGGCCCGGTCGTCAGGTGGTCGGCCGGCCGGCCCGCCGTTCCGCCTCGTGCAGCGCGGTGCGCAGCGCGGCGAGCCCGGCGGCGTCGAGCCGCTCCACGAAGCGGGCCAGGGTGGCCGCGCGGTCCTCGCCGGCGCCGAGGGCGTCCTCCATGAGGGCGGCGGCGTACGCCTCGCGGGTGGCGGCGGCCCGGTAGAGCCAGATCCGCCCCTCGCGGGTGCGGGTGAGGTGGCCCTTGTGGAAGAGGATGCCGGTCACCGTGGTGACGGTGGTGTAGGCGAGGGCGCGGTGGCGGTTGAGGTCGTCGACGACCTCGCGGACGGTGGCGGGGCGCCGCCACCGCCAGAAGCGGTCCATGATCTCCGCTTCCAGCTCCCCGAGCCGACGCATGCGTCCCCGCCCTCTTCGTCCCGTCCCGGTCCCGGCCCCGCCGCCGGCCTCATGCTAGTCGGGCCGGTCGCGGCGGCGGGGCGGGCGGTTCAGGCGCGGCCGAGGTAGTCGTAGCCGGCGTCCTCGACGGTCTCGGCGACCACCGCGTCGTCGAGCGGCGCGGAGCTGTTGACCGTGACGAGGCCGGTGGAGATCTCGACGTGGACGGTGTCGACCGCGTCGAGCTCCCGCAGGGCGCCGCTCACGATCGCCTTGCAGTGGCCGCTCGCGACGCCGGCGACCCGGTAGGTGGTGGAGTGCGCGGACATGGGAACCTCCGTGGGCGACCGTGAACCCGAACCGAAGACCTGTGATACCCCAGGGGGGTATCTGGTCCGGCTTCTTGTATACCCCGGCCCGCAGGATGTCCGCAAGGGATCACCCGCCCGGATCTCCTACCCCATGGGGGTATGCCCACCTGGGGTGACGGCCCGGTTCCTGCCGGGCCGCGGGACCGCCGGGCCCGCCCGGCGCGCCGCCGGCCGGGCCGCGGCCCGCCGTCTTCAGTCGTCCGCCGCCGCGGCCCCCGCCCGCAGGGTCAGCACCGCGTGCAGCCCGCCGGCGACCACCAGCCCCACGAGCCATCCGAAGTCGTCGAGCGGCGCGAGGAAGGGGGGCGGCGGATCGTCCGGGCCCGCCGACAGGGCGTCCCCCGACGAGCCGCCCACGGCCGGCACCCCGCCCACCAGGAAGGCGGTGACGGCCCGCCAGTTCCAGCCGCCCGCGTACCAGTACGGCCCGCCGGCCCGGTACAGCGCGGCCGGACGCAGCCGGCCCCGGCGCACCACCCGGTACTCCACGACGAGGATGCCGGCCACGGTGCCGAAGAAGCCCTCGGCCATGTCCGCCCAGACCAGCACCTCGTAGTCGCCGTTGCTCCGCGCCCACCACACCACCGCCGACCCCGTCAGCGCCGCGAGCACCGCCGCGCCCCGGAACCGGAGCAGGGACGGGAGGGTGCTCGACAGGTCGTACGCGGCCGACACCAGGTTCAGGCCGAGGTTGCCGCAGAGCGTGGCGACGATCAGCATCGCCGCGGCGAGGACGGTGCCGCCCGGCAGGCCGTCCGGGGCGTGCCGGGTGAGCGTGCCGGAGGTGCCGTCCGTCCCGTACGAGGACCGCGACATCAGCGACATCGTGTACAGCAGGGTCCCGGTCGGCAGGAACGGGAGCAGCAGCCCGACGCCCCGGTGCGGCCCGGAGCGCCCTCCGGCGGCGGTCCGGCGGGAGCCGCCCAGGTGCACCAGGTCGGGCACGCTCAGCCCGACCGCGGCGAACAGGGCCGTCGCGGAGGCCAGGGCCGGTCCGGCCCCCCCGCCCGCGTACGGGCCCGGCCCTCCCTCCGCGCGCGGGCCCGGTGATCCGCCCGCGCGCGGATCGGGTGCCCCGCCCGCGTGCGGATCCGGCGTCCCGGCCGCGTGCGGGTTCGGCGGCGCGCTCACCGCGCGCCCCGCCCAGCGCCCCCGGCGCCCTCGTGCCCGCGGGCATGCCGTCCCACCACGCGTCCCCCCGTATCCCTGTGACCGCCCCGATCGAGCGCCCTCCATCGTTCCGCAACTCCCTTGATGTAAAAGGAAGTTGTGGAAGCGGGCGGGGATCCGGCCGAGGTCCTCCGGAGGCCCCCGGTCCTCGGACGGGCCCCCGTTGACGCCGCCGGTTGACTTGTGTGACGGCAGGGGCGTGCTGTCAAGAAGGGGTGACCGGGCACAACGTGGCCGGAATGCGTGCCGTCCGATCGGGGCGCCGTCCCGTCCCGGAGCCCCCACCGGCCCGTATGCCGCCGCACCCCCGGAGGCCGTGGCGGAAAGCCGCTGGGGGGGACGGCAAACCAGGGCCGAAACAAGATCACTGAATCGAGGTAATGGCCCTCGTCTCCCAGGGCACGCCGTGCTGACGGACCGTTACTGTTCCCCGGGTCTGGACGGATGGCCAGACCGCCTCCCTCCATTCCCCTCCTCGACGGGTCCGGCGTGCCGCCGTGCCCGGTCACCACCCTCGCTAAGGAGAGCCCGGTCCGATGACCGTCGACACCAGCCCGGAAGCCCAGGCGGCGCCCCCGCAGCAGTCCCTCAGCACCGACGCCGCGCGGAACCTCGCCTCGACCACCAAGTCCGCCCCGCAGATGCAGGAGATCACCTCCCGCTGGCTGCTGCGGATGCTCCCCTGGGTGGAGACCAAGGGCGGCGCCTACCGGGTCAACCGCCGGCTCAGCTACACCGTCGGCGACGGGCGCGTGGAGTTCGTCCAGGACGGCGCCACCGTCCGCGTCATCCCCCGCGAGCTCGGCGAACTCGCCCTGCTGCGCGGCTTCGAGGACGAGGACGTGCTCACCGCGCTCGCCGGCCGCTGCGTCCAGCGCGACTTCTCCGCCGGCGACGTCATCGTCAGCCGCGGCAACGCCGCCGGAGAGATCCACCTCCTCGCCCACGGCCGCATCGCCCAGACCTCCGAGGGCCCCTACGGCGACGACATCACCATCGCCGTCCTCGGCGACGGCGACCGCTTCGGCGAGAACGCCCTCCTCGACGCCGACGCCACCTGGGACTACACGGCCACCGCCGAGACCTCCGGCACCCTGCTCACCCTCTCCCGCGCCGACTTCGCCGCGGTGATGGCCGGCTCCCCGGCCCTCCAGGCCCACATCGACACGTTCAGCAGCCTCCCCGAGCAGGCGCAGAACAAGCACGGCGAGGCCGAGATCGCCATGTCCGCCGGCCACGTCGGCGAGGCCGTCCTCCCCGGCGCCTTCGTGGACTACGAGCTCAAGCCGCGCGAGTACGAGCTCTCCGTCGCGCAGACCGTCCTCAAGATCCACACCCGCGTCGCCGACCTCTACAACGGCCCGCACAACCAGACGGAGGAGCAGCTCCGCCTGACCATCGAGGCCCTGCGCGAGCGCCAGGAGCACGAGCTCGTCAACAACCGCGAGTTCGGCCTCCTGCACAACGCCGACTTCAAGCAGCGCATCCAGACCCACTCCGGCCCGCCCACCCCGGACGACATGGACGAGCTGCTCTCCCGCCGCCGGGGCACCAAGCTCTTCCTCGCCCACCCGCGCACCATCGCCGCCATCGGACGCGAGTTCAACGCCCGCGGCCTCTACCCGGACCACGTCGACCTCGGCGGCCAGTCCGTCCCCGCCTGGCGCGGCGTCCCGATCCTGCCCTGCAACAAGATCCCGATCACCAAGGAGCAGACCAGCTCCATCATCGCCATGCGCACCGGCGAGGAGAACCAGGGCGTCATCGGCCTGCGCCAGACCGGCATCCCGGAGGAGTACGAGCCCGGCCTGTCCGTCCGCTTCATGGGCATCAGCGAGCAGGCGATCATGTCGTACCTCGTCACCACCTACTACTCCGCCGCCGTCCTCGTCCCCGACGCCCTCGGCGTGATGGAGAACGTGCAGATCGCCCGCCGCCGCGACTGACCTCCCCGCCCGTCCCGGACCCGGGACACCCCACCCCACGCAGCAAGGAGCCACGGATGCCCGACCCCGGGTCCTCCCCCCTGCCGGCGAGCCTCCCCGCCGCGGCGGCCCGCCTCGGGGCCGACGTCCTCGACCGGGCCCGCACCGGCCCGGCCGCCGAGGCCCCGGCCCCCGAGGCCGCACCGCGCTGGATCCCCGGCGGACCCAGCGGGCTCGGCACGGCCAGCGTCTCGTTCGCCCGTCCGGCACCGGTCCCGGTGCCGGACGCGGCACCCGCCCCGGAGCCGCCCGCCGCCGCCCCGGCGGCGGAGGGCCGGCCCATCCCGGGCCTCTACTTCCACCCCGTCCCCGACCCCGACCCCGCCCGGGTGGACGAGGTCAGCCGCCGGATCAAGGACTGGGCCGTCGACGAGGTCCAGCTCTACCCGGAGGAATGGGAAGGCCAGTTCGACGGCTTCTCCGTCGGGCGCTACATGGTGGCCTGTCACCCCGACGCCCCGACCGTCGACCACGTCATGCTCGCCACCCGGCTCATGGTCGCGGAGAACGCCGTCGACGACTGCTACTGCGAGGACCACGGCGGCTCGCCGATCGGCCTCGGCGGCCGCCTCCTCATGGCGCACACCGCCCTCGACCACCTCCACACCACCCCGGAGTACGCCCCGGCGTGGGCGGAATCGCTCGGCTCGGACGCCCCGCGCCGCGCCTACCGCTCCGCCATGGACTACTTCGTCCGCGCCGCCTCCCCCTCCCAGGCCGACCGCTACCGGCACGACATGGCCCGGCTCCACATGGGCTACCTCGCCGAGGCCGCCTGGGCCGAGACCGGCCACATGCCCGAGGTGTGGGAGTACCTGGCCATGCGCCAGTTCAACAACTTCCGCCCCTGCCCCACCATCACCGACACCGTCGGCGGCTACGAACTCCCGGCGGACCTCCACGCCCGGCCGGAGACGCAGCGGGTCATCGCCCTCGCGGGCAACGCGACCACCATCGTCAACGACCTGTACTCCTACACCAAGGAGCTCTCCAGCCCCGGCGTCCACCTCAACCTGCCGGTGGTGCTCGCGGAGCGCGAGAAGCTCTCCGAACGCGACGCCTACCTCAAGGCGATCGAGGTCCACAACGACCTCATGCACGCCTTCGAGGCCGCCGCCGCCGAACTGGCCGCCGCCTTCCCCGTCCCCACCGTGCTGCGCTTCCTCAAGGGCGTCGCCACCTGGGTCGACGGCAACCACTACTGGCACCAGACCAACACGTTCCGCTACAGCCTGCCCGACTTCTGGTAGGCCCGACTTCCGAAATGGATTCCTCTGTGACCACCGAGCTGACCCCCACCGACGCCGCCACGATCATCCCCGGCCCCGCCACCCCGTACCAGGGCGACATCGCCCGCTACTGGAACGCCGAGGCCCGGCCCGTGAACCTGCGCCTCGGTGATGTGGACGGCCTCTACCACCACCACTACGGCATCGGCGCCGTCGACCACGCCTCCCTCGGCACCCCCGAGGACAGCGAGTACGAGAAGAAGCTGATCGCCGAGCTGCACCGGCTGGAGTCCGCCCAGACCGAGGTCCTCCTCGACCACCTCGGCCCGATCACCGCCGCCGACACCCTCGTCGACGCCGGCTGCGGCCGCGGCGGATCGAGCGTCATGGCCCACCAGCGCTTCGGCTGCAAGGTCGAGGGCGTCACCCTCTCCTCCACCCAGGCCGACTTCGGCAACAAGCGCGCCCGCGAGCTGGGCATCGACAGCCACGTCCGCGCCCAGGTCTGCAACATGCTCGACACCCCGTTCGAGAAGGGGTCCATCGCGGCCTCCTGGAACAACGAGTCCAGCATGTACGTCGACCTCGACGACCTGATGGCCGAGCACTCCCGCTTCCTCAAGGTCGGCGGCCGCTACGTCACCATCACCGGCTGCTGGAACCCCAAGTACGGCCAGCCCTCCAAGTGGGTCTCCCAGATCAACGCCCACTTCGAGTGCAACATCCACTCCCGCCGCGAGTACCTCAAGGCGATGGCCGACAACCGCCTGGTGCCCCAGGCCGTGATCGACCTGACCCCCGACACGCTGCCCTACTGGGAGCTGCGCGCCACCTCGTCGCTGGTCACCGGCATCGAGGAGGCGTTCATCGAGTCGTACAAGGACGGCTCGTTCCAGTACGTGCTGATCGCCGCCGACCGCGTCTGATCCCCTGCGCGGCCGGTCCACGGGCCGGGTCCGTCCTCCGGGACGGGCCCGGCCCTCAGCGCGCCCCGGCCCGGGCCGCGTTCCACCCCACCAGCTCCGCCGGACGGTCGGTGATCACCCCGTCCACGCCGAGCCCGGCCAGCGCCCGCCAGCGCGCCGGATCGTCCACGATCCACACGTTCACCGCCACGCCCGCCGCGCGCAGCTCCGCCACCGCCCCCGGCCGGGCCGACAGCGCCGCGTCCGAGACGTTGTACGCGGCCAGCCCCAGCTCCCGGGCCACCGCCACCGGATCCGCGTCGAGCCGGTCCCGCAGCAGCGCCCGCGGCAGCTCCGGCGCCAGCTCCCGCACGTACCGCAGCGACGCCGGGTCGAAGCTCTGCACCACCACCCGGTCCGTCATCCGCTGCTCCCGCACGTCCCGGACGATCCGCGCCACCTCCGCCCGGGAGTGCGGCCCCTTGACCTCCAGGAGCAGCCGCCCGCCCCGCGTCCGCAGGTCCGCCAGCTGCGCCGCCAGCGTCGGCACCCGGGCGCCCGCGAAGGCCGGGGCGAACCAGGAACCGGCGTCCAGCGCGTCCAGCCGCGCCGAGGTCAGCGACCGCACCGCGCCCGAACCGTCGGTCGTCCGGTCCACCGTCGCGTCGTGCACCACGTACGGCACCCCGTCCCGGCTCGGCCGGACGTCGTTCTCGATCCACTCCACTCCGGCCCGGCGCGCCACCTCGCCCGCGACCAGCGTGTTCTCCGGCGCCGCCGCCGACGCGCCGCGATGGGCGATCACCGTCAGGGTCCTCGCGGCGGGGGCCGGGGCGGGGGCCGCGGACGGGGCGGCGGGCGCGGCGGTCGCGGCCGGGGCGGTGGCGGGCGGAGCGGCGGGAGCGGGGGCCGCGACGAGCAGGGCCGCGGCCAGCGCCGCGCCGGAGACCGCGGCGCGCCGGCGGAGTCGTACGGAAGTCACGGCGGGACAGCCTACCTCCGCCCCCGGAGGCCCGGCCGCGACGCACCGGCGCCGAACCATTCGGCGATGTGTCCGGGTCTGCGGCATCGTGGGAGGGCGCCCGGGAGCCGCGCCATCGGGGGACGACGGCCGGGCGGAGAGGACAGGGGGACTCGACCCATGGACCACGGGACAAGCCCGAGAACCGGCGCCCTTCCGGAAGCGGCGGGAGCGGACCGGCCGGGACGCGGCCGGGGCGTGCTCGAAGGGGCCTTCGCCCTGCTCGACGCGCTGCGCCGGTGCGGCGACGAGGCGGGCGTCACCGAACTCGCCCTCGCCTGCGGGGTGCCCAAGGGCAGCGCCCACCGGCTGCTCGACCAGCTCGTCACCGTCGGCGCGGTGGAGCGGCGCGGCTCGCGCTACCGCGTCGGCCCGCAGCTCTACCGGCTCGGCCAGGCATGGGAGCCGCACCCCGGACTGCGGCTCGCCGCCCGGCTGCCGGTGCAGCGGCTGCGGGCCGCGACCGGCGCCAGCGTCGTCCTCGCCGTCCTGCGCGAGGACCAGGCCCTCGTCGTCGCCTCCGCCCCGGGCGAGCTGGAGCCGCTGGTGCCGGTGCGCGACGGCACCGCCTTCCGGCTCGACACCGCCGCCGGGTACGCGCTGCGCGGGCCCCTGAGGGGCGGGCCCGTCCTCGACCGCGAGGACGTGATGGACGGCGTCTGCTGCGCCGCCTTCCCGGTACGCGGCCGGGACGGGCGCGCGGTGGCCGCGCTCGCCGCCATGGTGCCGGCCGGGCGGCGGCTCGACGCGCTCGCCGGGGCCGTCGCCGAGGCCGGGGCCGCGCTCGGCCGCGCCCTGGCCCGGGGCGTCCCGCCCCGCGCCGTCCCGCCCGCCGCGCTCGCCCCCTGAGGGCGTTCCGTTCAGCGGAACGCGCGTAGAACGGGACGGGGGAGCGGCGGCACAGTAGGGGACGTGCCGGGGGAACGGCACGGAAGAGAACGAGACACACCTTCGGGGGAGACACACCATGCGCAAGAACCGGGTCGCACGCATCGCCGCCACCGCCCTCCTCGGCCTCGGCAGCCTCGGCGCCTTCGCCGGCACCGCCCACGCCGAGCCGATCGACTACGTGAAGATCGAGCTGTTCGAGCTGCACTGCCAGAAGCACAGCGAGGGCGACCACGACGAGGCCTACCTCAAGATCACCGACGCCAACGGCAACGCCGTCAAGGTCTGGCCGGGCAACGGCATCAGCTACCAGACGATGGGCGCCGGCTACGTCCGCTCCATGGCGGACGGCAACAGCAACGCCGCGCTCATCCTCGGCCGGGAGCAGGCCCGCACCCTGACCCTCTGGGACAAGGACACCTTCGGCGGCGACGACAAGCTCGGCTCCACCCTCGTCACCGGCAGCGAGGTCGGCGCCGAGACCCAGTGGCGCACCGTCGAGGGCTCCGGCGGCATCTACGTCATCGGCTACCGCGTCGTCGACATCTGACAGGTGCTCAAGAACCGCTGAGGGCCGTGCCGGTGATCCGGCACGGCCCTCGGCCGCGTCCGCTCAGACCGCGTCGGGCGCGTGCAGCTCGCCCGAGCGCGCCACCCGCGCGTACCAGCGGGCGCTGGTCTTCGGGGTGCGCCGCAGGGTGTCGTAGTCGACGTGGACCATGCCGAAGCGCTTCGCGTAGCCGTACGCCCACTCGAAGTTGTCCAGCAGGGACCACAGGAAGTAGCCGCGGACGTCGATGCCGTCGGCGATCGCCCGGTGCACCTCCGCCAGGTGGGCGTGCACGTAGGCGGTGCGCTCCGGGTCGTGCACCCCGCCGTCCTCGCCGACCACGTCCTCGTACGCGGCGCCGTTCTCGCTGATCACCAGCGGCAGGCCCGGGTACGCCTCCGAGGTCCGGCGCAGCAGGTCGTACAGGCCGGTCGGGTCGACCGGCCAGCCCATCGCCGTCCGCTCGCCGGGCGCGCGGTGGAAGGCGACCGAGTCGGCGCCCGGCCACGGCGAGTGGGCGCTGTCGCCGTGCCCGTCGTCCTGCGGCTTCTCCTCGCCCTCCGCGACGTGCGCCACCAGGGTGGGCGCGTAGTAGTTGATGGCGAGGAAGTCCAGCGGCTGGTGCGCCGCCGCCGTGTCGCCGTCGTGGACGAAGGACCAGTCGGTGAGGTGCCGGGTGTCGGCGATCAGGTCCTCGGGGTAGGCGCCCTCCAGCATCGGGCCGAGCCAGACCCGGTTGCCGACGGCGTCGATCCGGCGGGCCGCCTCCAGGTCCTCGGCGGAGGTGCTGCGCGCCCGCACCTCGTGCAGGTTGAGCGAGACCGCGATCTGACGGTCCGCCGGCAGGGCGGCGCGCAGCGCCTGGACGGCGAGGCCGTGGCCGAGGTTGAGGTGGTGGGCGGCGCGCAGCGAGGCGACCGGATCGGTCCGGCCGGGGGCGTGGACGCCGGAGCCGTAGCCGAGGAAGGCGCTGCACCAGGGCTCGTTGAGGGTCGTCCACCGCTTGACGCGGTCGCCGACGGCGTCGGCGACGATCCCCGCGTACTCGGCGAACCGCTCGGCCGTGGCGCGCTCGGGCCAGCCGCCCGCGTCCTCCAGCTCCTGCGGCAGGTCCCAGTGGTAGAGGGTGAGGGCCGGCTCGATGCCGGCGGCGAGCAGCTCGTCCACGAGGGCCCGGTAGAAGTCCAGGCCCTTCTGGACGGCCGGGCCCCGGCCGGTGGGCTGGACCCGGGACCAGGAGACGGAGAACCGGTAGGCGTTCAGGCCGAGTTCGGCCATCAGCGCGACGTCCTCGCGGAACCGGTGGTAGTGGTCGACGGCCACGTCCCCGGTGTGGCCCTCGAAGACCTTGCCGGGGGTGTGCGAGAAGGTGTCCCAGATGGAGGGGGTGCGGCCGTCCTCGCGGGCCGCCCCCTCGATCTGGTAGGCGGCGGTGGCCGCGCCCCAGAGGAAGTCGGAGGGGAACTGGCGGGCGGCGGTGAGCGGCCGGGTTTCGGACGCGGTCATAGGAGAGCGCTCCCAACGCGGGGTACGGGCCGGTCCGTTCGGGTCCGGCGACTGCGGCGGACCCGAACGGCCGGCGGGAAGGCGGTACGGAGAGAGGGGGAGGGGGCGGGCGGGCGGCCCGCCCGGCGGGTCAGCTCTTGACCGCGCCGGCGGTGATGCCGCCCACGATGTGCTTGCCCAGGAAGGCGAAGACCAGCAGCAGCGGCACGGTCGATATCAGCGCGCCGGTCAGCACGATCGCGTGGTCCACGGTGTGGTTGCCCGCGCCGAGTCCGGCGAGCGCGACCTGGAGGGTGGGGTTGCCGTCCGGGGTGAGCGCGATGAACGGCCAGAAGAAGTCGTTCCACGCCTGGACGAAGACGAGCATGCCGAGCACGGCCATCGCCGGGCGGGCGACCGGGAAGACGACGTGCCAGATGATCCGCAGGCTGTGCGCCCCGTCCATGCGGGCCGCCTCGACCAGCTCGACGGGGAGCGCCTCCAGCAGGAACTGGCGCATGAAGAAGACGCCGAAGGCCGCGACGAGCGAGGGGAGGACCACCGACTGGAGCTGGTCGAACCAGCCGAGGTCGGTGATGATCTGGTAGAGCGGGATGACGCTGAGCTGCGGCGGGATCGTCATGGTGGCGACCACCAGCGAGAGCAGCATGCCGCGTCCCTTGAAGGGCAGCTTGGCGAAGGCGAAGCCGGCGAGGGTGGAGAAGAGGACGGTGGAGGCGGCCACCAGGCCCGCCACGACCGTCGTGTTGATCAGGGCCTCGCCCATGTCGACCTGGTCCCAGGCGAAGCTGAGGTTGTCCAGGAGCCGGGAGCCCGGCAGCAGCGGGGCGGGGGCCTGGACCACGCGCTCGCCGGTGTGCGAGGCGGCGACCACGTTCCAGTACAGCGGGAAGAGCGAGACCACCGTGGCGATGACCAGCAGGACGTAGGTGAGCGGCCCGGCGTGGTGCTGCCGGCCGGCGGTCTGGCGGAAGCGGCGGCCCGCCGGGCGGGCGCCGGCCGTCTTCGGCTCGACGGGGGCGGTGGTGTCGAGGGTGCGGGCCATGGGTCAGTCCCCCAGCTTCTTGCGGTTGCGGCGGGAGAGCAGCGCCTGGATGCCGCCGATGAGCAGCAGGAGCGCCAGCATGACCCAGGCGATCGCCGAGGCGGAGCCCAGCGCGCCGGTGATCCATCCCTTTTCGTACATCAGGAGGCTCAGCGTCTGGAACTGGTGGCCGCTGCCGCCGCTGATGCCGACGCTGCCGCCGAAGAGCATGGGCTCGCCGAAGAGCTGGGTGGCGCCGATGGTGGAGACGATGATCGTGAAGAAGATCGTCGGCCGGATGGACGGGATGGTGACGCTGAGGAACTGGCGCCAGCGGGAGGCCCCGTCGAGGGAGGCGGCCTCGTAGAGGTCCTGCGGCACGGCCTGCATGGCGGCCAGGTAGATCAGCGCGTTGTAGCCGGTCCAGCGCCAGGTGACGATGACGGAGATGGCGATCTGCGCCGGCCACTTGTCGGTGTTCCAGTCGACCGGGTCGATGCCGACCCACCCCAGGATGCTGTTGATCATCCCGTAGTCGGTGTTGAACAGCTGGGCGAAGACCAGGGTCGCCGCCGCGATCGAGGTGGCGTACGGGGCGAGGACGGCGACCCGGAAGAAGCCGCGGCCGCGGAGCTTGTAGTTCAGCAGGTGGGCCAGGCCGAGGGCCATCAGCAGCTGCGGGACGGTGGAGATGACGCCGATGGTGAAGGTGTTGAGGAGCGCGTTCCAGAAGAACTCGCTGGTGGCGAGGTCGGTGTAGTTCTCCAGGCCCTTCCACTCGGGGGTGCCGCCGAGCTCGACCCGGTTGAGCGAGAGCCAGCCCGTGTAGAGCAGCGGGAAGAGGCCGAAGGCGGCGAAGGTGAGGAAGAAGGGGGCGATGAAGACGTACGGGATCGCCTTGACGTCCCAGCGGTAGAGGGTGCTGCGCCAGCCGCCCGGGCCGGAGCGGCGGCGCCGGCCGCGGGGGGCGGGCGGGGAGGGCGGTGCGGGGGGCGGCGGGGTGCCGTCCTGCGTCGCCCATACGGAGGTGGCCACGAGGGGCGTCCTTCCAGGTCGATGCGTGCGGTGGTGCGGACGGTGCCGGCCCGCCGCCGGCAGGGGGCGGCGGGCCGGCGCGCGGTCCCCGCTACTGGTCGATCTTGTCGGCGACCAGCTTCTTGACGTTCTCCCAGGCCTTGGCCGGGTCGGTGCCCCGCTGTTCGATGTCGAGGATGCCGTTGTCGGTGAGGAAGGTCTTCACCTGGCCGTCCCAGCGGCTGATCACGGCGGGCTTGATGCCGGCCGCCGCCGAGGAGAAGATCTTGCCGACCGGGGTGTCGCCGAAGTACGGCAGCTTGGCGTTCTGCACGGCGGGGGAGAGCAGGGTGTCCTTGGTGGACGGGATGTTGCCGTTCACCGCGAAGACCTTGGCGTGCTGCTCGGGGGCGGTCAGCCAGGCGGCGAGCTCGGCGGCCTCCTTGGCGTGCTTGCTCGCCTTGGGCACGGCGAGGAAGGAGCCGCCCCAGTTGCCGGCGACGGGCGGCGCGGCGATGTCCCACTTGCCCTGGTTGGCGGGGCCGGCCTGGTCCTTGATGATGCCGGTCATCCAGGACGGGCAGGCGACGGTGGCGAACTTGGAGTTCTTGAAGGCCGCGTTCCAGGTGCCCTTCTCGTCGAACTGGCGGAGCTTGGCGGTGAGTCCGCCCTGGGCCGCCTTGACGCCGAGCTCCCACGCCTTCCTCACGCCGGGGCTGTTCTCCCAGTCGAGCTTGCCGGAGGAGTCGGCGTACTGGACGGGGTCGCTGGAGAGCACCGCGTTGAAGAGGCCGCTCGCGGAGTCGTGGAAGGCGGTGCCGGCGGGGGCGTTCTTCTTGTACGTCTCGCCGACGGTGAGGAACTTGCCCCAGTCGCCGCTCCACAGCTTGGCGACCTCCTCGCGGGCGGTGGGCAGCTTGGCCTTGGCGAAGAGGTCCTTGTTGTAGCAGACGGCCATGGGGCCGATGTCGGTGCCGAGGGCGATGACCTTGCCGTCGCCGGTGGTGGCCTGCTTGACCTTCCAGTCCAGGTACTTGGAGGTGTCGGCGCCGCCCTCCTTGCTCAGGTCGACCCACTTGGAGGCCATGCTCTCGCCGGTGGCCTCGGCGATGTAGCCGACCTCGATCGCCTGGATGTCGGCGACGCCGCTGTTCTGGGCGAGGCGCAGCTTCAGGGTGTCCCAGTACTTCTGACCGTCGGAGACGTTCGACTCCTCGATCTTGATGTTCGGGTGGAGCCGCTCGTACTCGGCGTAGAGCTTCGCGCCGGTCTTGTTGTCGTAGCCGAAGGACCCGAAGGTGCCGACGCGCAGGGTGATCTTGCCGCCGTCCTTCCCCGCCTCGTCGTCCTTGTCGCTTCCGCAACCGGTGAGCAGGACCGTGCCGGTGACCACTGCGGCGACCGCCGCGGCGGCCGTACGGCGTCCGCGTCTGCTGCTGGAAGTGCGCATTCCACTCTCCTCGTCCAAGGTGGTGCTCGTTGTGCGCCAAGAGGTCCGGCCGGCTGCTCGCGGCTCGGCGGGTCCTGCCGTGACCTGATGCAGGCTGTTCCGCGTCCCCTGATGGGAGCGCTCCCACGTCGTTGCCGGAAGGTTGCCGCCGGGCGGGTGGGGGTGTCAAGACATGAACGCGGATTCGTTACCGGAAGGTGTTCGACGGGTTTCCGACCGCCGGGGGCCGGGTCTTCACGTCATCTCCTGAACGCGCGCGTGGCGCCGGGGGAGGGCGGTGCTCTAATGTGGGAGCGCTCCCATCCCGGTGTGGCCCCCCGAGGGCCCCTTCCTCCGGCGCGGCCGTTCCGCCTGCCGGAGGGCCCGTCCCGCCGCGGCCCTGGTGAGCGGCACGATGTCCGACGAGGGGAGCACGGCGAGCGTGAACGGACGGCAGAACAGCAGACCCACCCTGGAGCAGGTCGCGGCCCGCGCCGGGGTCGGCCGGGGCACGGTCTCCCGGGTCATCAACGGCTCCCCGCGGGTGAGCGAGCAGACCCGCGCCGCCGTGGCCCGGGCCGTCGCCGAACTCGGCTACGTGCCGAACCAGGCCGCCCGCGCGCTGGCCGGCAGCCGCACCGACGCCGTCGCCCTCGTCATCCCCGAGGCCGAGGGCCGGCTCTTCGCCGAGCCCTACTTCCTCGACCTCATCCGCGGCGTCAGCGCCGAACTCGCCGAGGCTGACAAGCAGTTGCTGCTCACCCTGGTCCGCACCGAACAGGAGCGCCAGCGCTTCGAGCAGTACCTCGCCGCGCAGCGCGTCGACGGCGTGCTGCTCTCCTCCGTCCACGGCGACGACCCGCTCCCCGACCGCATCCGCGAGCTCGGCATCCCGCTCGTCATGAACGGCCGCCGTTCCGAGG
Organism: Streptomyces sp. NPDC035033; assembly: GCF_040636735.1. Lineage (NCBI taxonomy): Bacteria > Bacillati > Actinomycetota > Actinomycetes > Kitasatosporales > Streptomycetaceae > Streptomyces > Streptomyces sp. NPDC035033. Next base: position 29,481 of record NZ_JBEZUZ010000047.1, read on the forward strand.
CCGAACCCGTCCCGTACGTCGACTCCGACAACGTCGGCGCCGGCCGCGCCGCCGTCGCCCACCTCGTGGGCCGCGGCAGGCGGCGCATCGCCACCGTCACCGGCCCGCTCGACATGTACGTGGCCAGGGCCCGGCTCGGCGGCTACCGCGCCGGCCTCGCGGAGGCGGGCCACGACCCCGACGAGGGCCTGGTCGCGGCCGGCGACTTCACCGAGGCCGGCGGCCGCGCGGCCATGCGCGAACTGCTGGAACGGCGGCCCGGACTGGACGCGGTCTTCGTCGCCTCGGACGTCATGGCCGCCGGCGCCCGGGCGGCACTGCGCGAGGCCGGCCGCCGGATCCCCGAGGACGTCGCGCTCGTGGGCGTCGACGACTCGCCGGTGGCCCGGCTGATGGACCCCCCGCTCACCAGCGTGCGCCAGCCCACGGAGGAGATGGGCCGCACGATGGCCCGCATGCTCCTCCGGGACATCGCGGGCTCCCCCGAGGACCCGCGCCGCGTCTTCCCGACCGAGCTGGTGGTCCGGGGCTCCTGCTGACCTCCGGGCCCCCTCACCGGCGCCCGTGCGCCGAGAAGGGCCCCTCCCCGCCGGCGGGGAGGGGAAAGGCGGAGGCCGGACGGGGTCTCCGGGCCCGTCCGGCCTCGTGCGCGTCCTCGTCGGGGGTGCCGTTCCGGTCCCGCCGAACCGGCGACGGCACCCCCTCGCGGGGTCCTACAGCGCGGGGTGCGCGTTCTTCATGAGCTCCTGGAACTGGGCCGAGAACCACTGGCCCGAGATCGGGGCGTCCGGGAGGGCGCCCGACATGCTGTTGCCGTTACGGGCGTTGCCCGTGTAGGTCGGGTCGCACATGCGGTCGAAGCCCTTGCCCTCGGTGTTCGGGATCTCCTTCGACGCGCCGTCGGACTCGCCCGGGGGCTTCATCCAGACGTACGCGTCGATGCCGGCGGCCGGGGCCGCCTGGGGACGCTCGCCGAGGCCCGCGCCGGCCTGGTTGCACCAGTTGCCGAGGTGGATGCGGCGGTCGTAGCGGCCGCCGTCGACGTAGGTGTTCACGTCGGTCGGCGCGCCCGGGCCGGTGGGCCGCTGGGTGCCGCCCCAGCCGTTGCGGGAGGTGTCGATCAGCATGCCGAGGTTGCTGTCGAAGCCGAGCGAGACCAGCTTGGCGCGCATGGCCTGCGCGTAGGACAGCTCGTCGGCGTACTGGTTCCAGTCGATCCACTTCGAGGTGCGCACGGAGGTGCCGTTCACACTGTCGGTGATCTTGAAGTTGTCCTCCTTCAGGGCGCTGTAGTTCGCCGTGTTCACGATGAAGCCGTGGACGTTGGCGACCGTGGAGCCCTCGGCGGTCGCGGCCGTCTTGAACAGCTCCGCGGACGGGCCGAAGTTGGAGTCCCAGCCGAGCCAGCCGTGGTGGCCGGCGTCGACGTAGTTGTAGACGTTGGGGATCGCGCCGAGCTTGTTGAGCGCGTAGCCGACGCCCTTGATGTAGTTGCCGTTCTCCTTCATGACGTTGCAGTTGGCGGTCTCGGTCGGACGGCCGGCCACGTTCGTCACGAGGTTGGGGAGGGAGTCGATCTCGACCGTGGTGACGATCCGCAGGCTCGCGTACTTCGGGTCGGCGAGGATCGCGGCGATCGGGTCGATGTACTGCGTCTTGTACTTGTCGATCTCCGTCGGGCCCAGCTCGCCGTTGGAGGCGAGCGCGGCACAGTCGCGGCCGGGCAGGTTGTAGATGACCAGCTGGACGACCAGCTCGCCGGAGCCCTTCTGCGTCAGGGCCTCGTCGAGGTGGGCGCGCAGGCCCCGGGCGCCGGGCGTGCCGTTGATGGCGGCGATGCGGTCCAGCCAGACGCCGGTGGGCTGCTGGGAGATCCGGCTGCCGCCCGGCTCGGCGGCGGCCTTGGCGCTCCAGTCGGGGTTGACGTACACCTTGGCCCCGGCGTACGGGTTGTCCGCCTTCGTGCCCGGGGTCGTCGGCGGGGTCGTCGGCGGCGTCGTGGGCGGCGTGGTCGGCGGGTCCGTCGGCTGCGTGGCGGTGTTGCAGGTGACGCCGTTCAGCTTGAACGTGGCCGGCACGGCGTTGGTGCCGCTGTAGGAGCCGTTGAAGCCGAAGGAGGTCGAACCTCCGGTCGCGAGCGCGCCGTTGTAGGACAGGCTCTTGGCGGTGACGGCGGCGCCGGACTGGGTGAGGGTGGCGTTCCAGCCCTGGGTGACCTGCTGGTTGCCCGCGTAGGTCCACTCCAGGGTCCACGAGGACACCGGGTCGCCGGTGTTGGTGACGACGACGTTGGCGCCGAAGCCGGTGTTCCACTGGTTGGTGATGCTGTAGTCGACCTTGCAGCCCGGGGTGGCTGCGCCGGCGGTGGCGCCGAAGACCGTGGCGGTGGCTCCGGTCGCGGTGATGAGGCCGAGGGCCGCCAGGAGGGCGGTACGGCTGGTGCGGCTCATGGGGGTGGGGGTTCCTTTCACGGGGTGAGGGCGCGCAGGTGGTCGCGCAGCCCGATGCCGAATGCGGTGGGCGTGCCGTCGTACGAACTGATCAGCGCGGGACCGGAGTCGCAGTTCCAGGTGTTCCAGGTCCAGCCCAGGTACGACAGGCCGCGGTCGTCGAACCACTTCATGACGCGGTCGATGAACGCGTGTCCGCAGGTGTTCTCGCCGATCTCGCCGGCCAGCAGGGGTACCTGGGCGGCTACCGGGGCGAGGGTGTCGTTCCAGCACGTCTCGGTGGAGCAGGTGTTGAAGTTGTAGACGTGCCAGGCGGCGGCCAGATTCGCCGCCGGGTCCGTGGGGCGGTACGTGAGCCACTGGCTCAGGTCGTTGGAGTACGCGAGGCCCGGGACGAGGACCAGGTTCTTCGCCCCCGTGGCGCGGACCGCGTCCACCAGGTCCTGCATGCCGGCGACCTCGTACCCGATGCCGGGACAGGTGCCGCCGTCGCGCCAGCAGGTCCACGCCTGGGTCGCGGTGGCGGTCGCCCGGTCCGGATAGGGCTCGTTGAAGAGGTCGAAGACGACCCGCTTGTCGTGCTTGAAGGTGTCGGCGACCGAGGTCCAGAACGCCGGGGTGTACCGGGCGTTCGGCATCGGCTTCTGACAGGAGGCGTGCACGTCGGCGCAGCCCGAGGAGTTCCCGGTGTACTGGCCGTGGCTCCAGTGCAGTTCGAGGACCGGCGTCATGCCGTGGGCGAGGACCTTGGTCACCAGGTCCTCGACGGCGCCGACGTAGTTCGCGCCCCGGTACTCGGGCTTGATGTTGTCCAGGCCGAGCCAGCACTCCTCGTTGAGGGGGATGCGGACCGTGTTGGCCTTCCAGCCGGCGATCGCCTCGACGGAGGCGTCGTCGACCGGACCGTCCCAGATGCCGTGGCCCTGGACGCACATGAACTCGCCGCCGGAACGGTTGACGCCGAGGAGCCGGCGGACCGCGCCGTTCTGGTCGGTGAACGCGTTCCCGGTGACGGAGAGTTCGGGCGCGCCGGAGACGGGGGCCGGCGGCGGAGAGGTGGGCGGGGTGGTGGGCGGTGTGGTCGGGGGAGTCGTGGGCGGGGTGGTCGGGGGAGTGGTGGGCGGAGTGGTCGGTCCGTCCGCGGCGCAGGGCACGCCGCCGAGCGTGAACGCGGTCGGGGCCGTGTTGGTCCCCGTCCACGAGGCGATGAAGCCCGTCGTCACCTTCGCGCCGGCGTCGAGCCGGGCGTTCCAGCTCTCGGCGGTCACGGTGACGGCGGCGCCGGACTGGGACCACGTGCCGCCCCAGCCCTGGCTGACCCGCTGGCCGTCGGGGAAGGAGAAGCCGAGGCTCCAGCCGTTCAGCGCGGTGCTGTTGTTCGTGACGGTGACGGCACCCTGGAAGCCTCCGGTCCACTGGTTGGTGACCGAGTACTCCACGGTGCAGACGGGTGCGGCCGCGGCTCCTGAGGCCGTACCCACGACGGCGAGCGCGGTGCTCGCCGCCATGACCGCCGCTCCTGCGAGCAGCGCGATGGGACGTGGGGGATGTCGCATGAGCGAGTCCTCACAGCGAGGGCACGCCTCCCGCGGCGCGCCGACTGGATGGAATCGCTCCCACTGGTCGGGCAGACCGTAGCGGCAACGGAGGCCAAGCAAAAGAGGAGTTGGGTAAATTCCTCGTCGCTTGCCTTCGACTCTTCACGCATCTTGACGTGGTTGCGTCACGCTTGCACAGTGGGAGCGCTCCCACTGGTTCAGGGCTTGTTCCCCATGCCCGCCCCCGCACCATCGAGCACCGCCTCCGCACCGCCGAGCACCGCCTCCGCACCGCCGAGCACCGCCTCCGCGCCGCCGAGCACCGCCTCCCGCGCCATCGAGCTCCGCCCCCGCACCGCCCGAACGGTCCGCTCTTCGCACCACCCGACCTCCCGAGCCGCGAGGAGATCCACCCGTATGCCACCGCTGAGAAGACGACGCCCCCACAGGCGCCTGACCGCCCTGACCGCCGTGCTCTCCCTCCCCCTCGGCCTGCTGGCCGCCGGGGCCGGCGCCGGCCCCGCGCAGGCCGCCGCCCTCCAGTGCAGCGTCGACTACAAGACGAACGACTGGGGTTCGGGCTTCACCGCCGAACTCACCCTGACCAACCGGGGCACCGCCGCCCTGAACGGCTGGACGCTCACCTACTCCTACGCCGGTGACCAGAAGCTCACCAACGGCTGGAGCGGCGTCTGGTCGCAGTCCGGCAAGAACGTGACCGTCACCAACGCCGGCTGGAACGGCACCGTCGCCGCCGGCGCCGCCGTCACGACCGGTGGCCAGTTCACGTACACCGGCACCAACGCCGCGCCCACGGACTTCGCCGTCAACGGCACCTCGTGCACCGGCGCCCACCAGCCGCCGGTCGCCGTCCTCACCAGCCCCGCCGCCGGCGCGGTCTACGCCCAGGGCGACGCCGTCCCGCTGGCCGCCACCGCCGCCGCGGCCGACGGCGCCACCGTCGACAAGGTCGAGTTCTACAGCGACACGACCCTCCTGGGCACCGACACCACCGCGCCGTTCACGTACAGCGCCGCCGGCCTCGCCACCGGCGCCCACTCGCTCTACGCCAAGGCGTACGACAGCCAGGGCGCCTCCGGCGAGTCCGCCCCGGTCGGCATCACGGTGGCCGCCGGGCCCGCGCTCGTCGCCACCCCCGGCCAGCTGGCCGTCCGCCAGGGCGCCACCGGCACCTTCGACCTCAAGCTGTCGAAGGCCCCGTCGGCGAACGTCACCGTCACCGTGGCCCGCGCCTCCGGCAACACCGACCTGACGGCCTCCCCGGCCACCCTCACCTTCACCCCGGCGAACTGGAACACCGCCCAGAAGGTGACCGTCACCGCCGGCTCCACCGGCACCGGCGTCGCCGTCTTCACCGCGACCGCCCCCGGCCACGCCAAGGCCGAGGTCCAGGTCACCCAGCTCGCCGCGGACTCCACGTACGACGCCCGCTTCCTCGACCTGTACGGGAAGATCACCAACCCGGCCAACGGCTACTTCTCGCCCGAGGGCATCCCGTACCACTCCGTCGAGACCCTGATCGTCGAGGCCCCCGACCACGGCCACGAGACGACCTCGGAGGCGTACAGCTACCTCATCTGGCTCCAGGCCATGTACGGCAAGATCACCGGCGACTGGACCAAGTTCAACGGCGCGTGGGACACCATGGAGAAGTACATGATCCCGACCCACGCGGATCAGCCGACGAACTCCTCCTACAACGCCTCGAAGCCGGCCACCTACGCCCCCGAGTGGGACCTCCCCTCGCAGTACCCGGCCCGCCTCGACTCCGGCGTCACCTCCGGCTCCGACCCGATCGCGGCCGAGCTGAAGAGCGCCTACGGCACCGACGACATCTACGGCATGCACTGGATCCAGGACGTCGACAACGTCTACGGCTTCGGCAACGAGCCCGGGAAGTGCTCCGCCGGACCGACGGCGACCGGCCCCTCGTACATCAACACCTTCCAGCGCGGCCCGCAGGAGTCCGTCTGGGAGACCGTCACCCACCCGACCTGCGACAACTTCTCCTACGGCGGGAAGAACGGCTACCTCGACATCTTCACCGGGGACGCCTCCTACGCCAAGCAGTGGAAGTACACCAACGCCCCCGACGCCGACGCCCGCGCCGTCCAGGCCGCCTACTGGGCCGACCTGTGGGCCAAGGAGCAGGGCAAGGGCTCCCAGGTCGCCGCGACCGTCGGCAAGGCCGCCAAGATGGGCGACTACCTGCGGTACGCCATGTTCGACAAGTACTTCAAGAAGATCGGGAACTGCGTCGGCCCGACCGCCTGCCCGGCCGGCACCGGCAAGGACAGCGCCCACTACCTGATGTCCTGGTACTACGCCTGGGGCGGCGCCGTCGACACCTCGGCCGGCTGGTCGTGGCGGATCGGCTCCAGCCACAACCACAGCGGCTACCAGAACCCCCTCGCCGCCTACGCCCTGAGCGAGTACGCCCCGCTCAAGCCCAAGTCGGCCACGGGACAGGCGGACTGGGCCACCAGCCTCGACCGGCAGCTGGAGTTCTACCGCTGGCTCCAGTCGAGCGAGGGCGCCATCGCGGGCGGCGCGACCAACAGCTGGCAGGGCCGCTACGCCATCCCGCCGGCCGGCACCCCGACCTTCTACGGCATGTACTACGACGAGAAGCCCGTCTACCACGACCCGGCGTCGAACCAGTGGTTCGGCTTCCAGGCCTGGTCGATGGAGCGGGTCGCCGAGTACTACCAGCAGACCGGGAACGCCGAGGCGAAGACCGTCCTCGACAAGTGGGTCTCCTGGGCGCTGTCCAAGACCACCGTCAACCCCGACGGCACCTTCCGCATCCCGTCCACCCTCCAGTGGTCCGGCGCGCCCGACACCTGGAACGCGGCGAACCCCGGCGCCAACAACGGCCTGCACGTCACCGTCGCCGACTACACGAACGACGTCGGCGTCGCCGCCGCCTACGCCAAGACCCTGACCTACTACGCGGCCAAGTCCGGCCACGCGGAGGCCAAGCGGGTCGCCAAGGCCCTCCTCGACGGCATGTGGGAGCACCACCAGGACCCGCTGGGCATCGCCGTGGAGGAGACCCGCGCCGACTACAACCGCTTCGACGACCCGGTGTACGTGCCGTCCGGCTGGACCGGCGTGATGCCGAACGGCGACGCGGTGAACAACGCCTCCACCTTCGCCTCGATCCGCTCCTTCTACCAGGACGACCCGGCCTGGCCGAAGATCGAGGCCTACCTGGCGGGCGGCGCCGCCCCCGTCTTCACCTACCACCGGTTCTGGGCCCAGGCGGACATCGCCCTGGCCATGGGCTCGTACGCGGAGCTGCTCGAATAACAGCCCGCCCCGCGAGAGCGCGCTCCGCGTACGACGAGGCCGGGCGGACCCCCCTGGGGGCCCGCCCGGCCTCCGGGCTTTCCGGGACGGTGATCCGTTGACGCCCCGGGGCTCCGCTCCTACGTTCTCGTTCGGGCATGCGGCTGTTGGTCGAAATGTCGAACGAGAGGGACCCGCGTGTCACTTCCCGAGCGCACCGCCCGCTTCGCCCGCGACCCCGACCTCACCGTCGGACCCGGTGGAGCGCCGGGCGGCGTCGAGCCGGCGCGCGGCTCGCGAACGGGGTGCCGAGGGCCGCCCCGGAGCCGGTGCCGTGGAACGTCATCGGGCTCGCCTGACCCCCTCTTTGAATCCTTTCATCGCCGTGGGCCGCGCCTGCGGTTCGAAGCGCTTCGAAAGATCCTGTCCGAAGCGTTGACGTGGCTGACGGGCGACCCTACGGTGACCCAGCAAGCGCTTTCCTGAAACGTTCTAATCACGCGCGGGAGGACGAACTGTGCGTACTCATGGCACTGTCGACCGTCGGAGTCTGCTGAAGATCACGGGTGGCTCGGCGGCGGCGCTCGGCCTGACCGCGGCGGGCTGCGGAAGCGGTTCCGGCTCGGGAGGCGGCGACGGCACCGTCACCATCCGGTACACCTGGTGGGGCTCCGACGACCGCGCCAAGCGGATCAACCGGTCGATCGCCCTCTTCGAGAAGAAGTTCCCGAAGATCAAGGTGAAGACCGACTTCCAGCCGTACGCCGACTTCTGGAAGAAGTTCAACACCCAGGCCTCCGGCGGCAACACGCCCGACGTCTTCCAGAACGCCATCGGATTCCTGCGCAAGTACGACGCCAAGAACGTCCTCCTCGACCTGCGCGGGCAGGTCGAGGCCGGGAACCTCCGCCTGGAGGGCTTCCGGGCCGGCCTGGAGAAGTTCGGCGAGGTCGACGGCAAGCTGCTCGGCGTCCCCGTCGGCTCCAACTCGATGGCCCTCGTCGTCGACGAGGCCGTCTTCGAGAAGGCCAAGGTCACGCCGAAGCCCGGCTGGACCTGGGACGAGTACCACGACGCCCTGGCGAAGATCCAGGAGACGGCCGGCCGGGCCGGCGACGCCGGACCGTACGGGATCATGTACCTGTACGACATGTACCTGCGCCAGCAGGGCAAGGCCTTCTTCACCGCCTCCGGACTCGGCTTCACCGAGGCCGATCTGACGGACTGGTGGACCAAGGCCGCCGCCCGGGTGAGGTCCGGCGTCTACGCCGACCCGAAGAAGACCATCCAGGCCAAGCCGAAGTCGGCGGTCACCGCCGGACTCGCCGGCTGCGAGTTCACCTGGGACAACTTCGCCGTCCGCTACACCTCCGAGGGCAAGAGCCGGTACGGTCTCGCCCCCATCCCCACCACCGACGGCAAGCGCACCGGCCAGTACCTCGGCTCCCTCATGCTCAGCGCCTCCAGGCGCACCAAGCACCCCAAGGAAGTGGCCCAGTTCATCGACTTCATGGTCCACGACCCCGAGGTCGGCAGGATCATGGGCTACGACCGGGGCGTCCCCGCCACCGAGGCCCAGAACGCCGCCTACGTGCCCGCCGACGAGGTCGGCAAGCAGATCGCCGCCTACGAGAAGCGGCTCGTCGAGTCCCGCGTCCTGGAGCCGATCACCCCGCACCCGGCCGGCGCCGACGTCTGCGAGGCGGCCTTCCTGCGCCTGTCCGAGGAGATGTCCCTGGGCACCCGGACCGTCGAGGACGCGGTGAAGCAGTACTTCACCGAGGCGAAGACGGCCCTCTCCGCCTGATGGACGCCGCCGTGACCACCGCACCGACCCCCGCCGCGCCGGAGGCGGCCCGCTCGGGACCCGGGGCCCCCGCCCCGGCCCCCGGCTCCGCCCGCCCGCGCGGGCGGAGCCGCCCCGCCCGCCGGGAGAACCTCGCCGGCTACCTCTTCCTCTCCCCGTGGATCGCCGGCTTCCTGCTGCTGACCGCCGGCCCCATGGCCGTCTCGCTCTACTTCGCCTTCACCGACTACAACCTCTTCGACGCCCCCCGGTGGATCGGCCTCGACAACTTCACCGAGATGTTCGGCGACCCCCGCTGGCGCACCTCCGTCGAGGTCACCGGCTGGTACGTGGTCCTCGGCACCCCGCTGAAGCTCGCCGCCGCCCTCGGCGTCGCCGTCCTGCTCAACCAGAGCCGGCGCGGACAGGGCTTCTACCGGGCCGCGTTCTACGCCCCCTCGCTCATCGGCGCCAGCGTCTCCATCGCCATCGTCTGGCGCGCCCTCTTCGCCGACGACGCCCCCGTCGACCGGGCCCAGCGCCTGCTCGGCTTCGACCCGGGCGGCTGGATCGGCGACCCCGACAAGATCATCTACGCGCTGATCGCCCTGACCGTCTGGCAGTTCGGCGCCCCCATGGTCATCTTCCTCGCCGGGCTCAAGCAGGTGCCCCGCGAGCTGTACGAGGCGGCGCAGATGGACGGCGCCGGACCCTGGCGCCGGTTCTGGTCCATCACCCTGCCGATGATCTCCCCGGTGCTCTTCTTCAACGTGCTCCTGGAGACCATCCACTCCTTCCAGATCTTCGGCTCCGCCTACATCATCGGCAGCCAGGGCAACGCCTGCGGCCCGGCCGACGGCACCCTCGTCTACACCTGCTACCTCTACGTCCAGGGCTTCGAGAACAGCCGGATGGGCCTGGCCTCCGCGATGGCCTGGATGCTGCTGCTCGCCGTCGGCCTGGTCACGGCGGTCCTGTTCTGGTCCCAGCGGCGCTGGGTGCACTACGAGGAGGGAGGCCGATGAGCCTCGTCCGCACCGGAGCGCGGCGGTTCGACGCCGGCTCCCTCGTCTGGCACCTCGGCTCCCTCGCCGTCCTCGCCGTGGTCCTCTACCCGGTCTTCTGGGTGATCGGCGGCTCGTTCAAGCCCAACGACGAGATCGTCGGCAGCCTGAACGTCATCCCGACCGACCCCATCACCGACAACTACCGGCGGCTCGCCGACGGCATCGCCGACATCCCCGTCTCCACCTTCTTCTCCAACTCGCTCTTCCTGGCCGTCGCCTCGGTCGTCGGCGTGCTGGCCTCCAGCTCGCTCGCCGCCTACGCCTTCGCCAAGATCGGCTTCGCGGGCCGCAACCTGCTCTTCACCCTGATGATCGGCACCCTGCTGCTGCCCTACCACGTACTGCTCATCCCGCAGTACGTGCTGTTCCAGAAGCTCGAACTCGTCAACACCTACACGCCGTTGCTCCTCGGCAAGTACCTCGCCACCGACGCCTTCTTCGTCTTCCTCATGGTGCAGTTCATGCGCGGACTGCCCAGGGAACTGGACGAGGCGGCGCGCCTGGACGGCTGCGGGCACCTGCGGACCTACTGGTCGATCGTGCTGCCGCTGTGCCGGCCGGCGCTCATCACCAGCGCCATCTTCACCTTCATCAACGCGTGGAACGACTTCATGGGGCCGCTGATCTACCTCAACGAACCCGAGAAGTACACCGTCTCGCTCGGCCTGAAGATGTTCGTCGACCAGGACGGCGTCGCCAACTACGGCGGCATGATCGCGATGTCGCTGGTGGCGCTGCTGCCGGTGGTGGCGTTCTTCCTCGCCTTCCAGCGGTACCTGATCGACGGCATGGCCACCTCGGGGCTCAAGTGACCGGGGGCGGCGGGAGGGGGGACCGCTTCCGGGCCCGGTTCGCGGTCTTCGCCGAGTGCCTCCTGACCGGGGTGTGGATCGCCGTCGCCGCGCTGCCGCTCGTCACGCTCCCCGCCGCGCTCGCCGCCGGCGCGGGGCACCTGCGGCGCACGGTCGAGGGGGAGGGGACCGGCGCGCGGTCCTTCGCGGCCGAGCTCCGCGCCGCCCTGCGGGGCGGCGGCTGGGCCGTGGGGCTCGCCTTCTGGGCGGCGCTCGCCCTGGTCCTGGCCGACCTCGCGCTCGTACGGGCGCTGCCGGTGCCCGGCGGCCGTCCGGCCGGGGCCCTCGCGATCCTCGCCGCGCTGTGGCTGACCGTCACCGTGCTCCGGGCGGCCACCGCCTGGCGGCCGGGCGCCTCCTGGCGGGCGCTGCTCCCCGACGCCGCCCGCCGGGCCCTGCGCGACCCGGCCGGTTCCCTGCTCGTCGTCTGCGGCCTGGCGGTCGTCGTTGCCTCGGGCTGGTTCTCCGCCCCGCTCGCCCCGCCGGCCCTGGGGTTCCTGGTCGCGGGCGCGCTGGCGGCGGAGCGCCGCACGGCCGCCGCCCACGCGGCCGCCCGCCCCTCCTGACCCCGGGCCCCCGGCCCCGCCGTGCCCGGGGCGCCGCCACCGCCGCCCCGCCGGGCGGCCGCCCCGGGGCCGTACGCGGCCCCCACCGCCCTCGGAGCCGTACGCGGTCTCCACCGCCCCCGGGCCCGTACGCGGTCCCCGCCGGTCCGGACCCGTACGAGGTCCCCGCCGGTCCCGCTCCTTCCCCACCTCGCCCCCAGCCCTCCCTCCGCGCATGTCACCGGCATGCCCTCGAAAGGAGTCCCCGTGTCCTCGATACCCCGTCGCTCCCTCCTCAAGGCGGCCGCCGTCGCCGGTGCCGCCGCCCAGTTCAGCTGGGCGCTCGGCCGGAGCGAGGCCCGGGCCGCGCCGGTCGCCGAGGCGGCCGCCGAGGAGCGGCCCGCGAGCATCACCTGGCTGGAGCCGGGGGGCCTCGGCGCCGCCGGCGGGTCCACCTTCGGCGTCGCCTGGCCCAAGGGCGCGCACGCCGGCGACACGGCGTTCGCGCTCACCACCGCCGACGGCGTCCCCGTCCCCGTCCAGACCTGGACCACCGCCCGCTGGCCCGACGGCTCCCTCAAGTGGACCGCCCACGCCGTCGGCCCCGAGGCCGCCGGCGCCGAACGCTTCTCGCTCGCCCCCGGCACCCCCGCGACCGGCGCGAAGACGGTCACCGTCACCGAGACCGACCGCGGGATCACCGTCGACACCGGCGTCGTGAAGGCGGTGCTGCGGAAGGACGGCGGCAAGCTCGTCGAGTCCCTCACCCGCGACGGCGTGAAGGTCGCGACCGACGGTCGGCTGGTGCTGCTGCGCCAGGGCGACCTCGACGACGGCGACCAGGGGAACGCCAAGTGGGAGCGGTTCGACGGCGAGATCTCCGGCGCCGTCGTCGAACAGACCGGGCCCGTCCGGGCCGTGGTCCGCGTCGACGGCAAGCACCGCAAGGGCAGCCGCAGTTGGCTGCCGTTCTCGGTCCGCCTCTACTTCCACGCCGGCTCCGAGGCCCTCCGCATGGTCCACACGATCACCTACGACGGCGACCAGAACGAGGACTTCGTCCGCGGCCTCGGCGTCCGCTTCACCGTCCCGATGCGCGACGCCCCCTACGACCGGCACGTCCGCCTCGCCGGAGAGGGCTCCGGCTTCCTCACCGAGGCCGTCCAGGGCATCACCGGCCTGCGCCGCGACCCTGGCGCCGCCGTCCGCAAGGCCCAGGTCGAGGGCCGCCGGCTGCCCGACCCGGCCACCTGGGACCAGCGCGTCACCAGCCGCCTCGCGTACGTCCCCACCTGGGGCGACTACACCCTCTCCCAGCTCACCGCCGACGGCTTCGCGATCCGCAAGCGCACCGAGGCCGGCCACGGCTGGATCCCGGCCGGCGGCGGCCGCCGCGCGAGCGGCTTCGGCTACGTCGGCGGCGTGAGCGGCGGACTCTCCTTCGGGCTGCGGGACTTCTGGCAGAAGCACCCCGCCCAGCTCGACGTCCGGGGCGCCGCCGGCGACGAGGCCGAGGTCACCCTCTGGCTCTGGTCGCCCGAGGCCCAGCCCATGGACCTGCGCTTCTACCACGACGGCATGGGCCAGGACACCTTCCCCGAGCAGCTGGAGGGCCTCAACATCACCTATGAGGACTACGAGCCCGGCTTCGGCACCCCCTACGGCATCGCCCGCACCAGCGAGCTGATGTTCTGGGCCGAGGCCGCCACCCCGACCGCCGCCGCCCTCGTCGCCCGGGCCGCCGCCGTCCGCGTCCCGCCGCAGCTCGCCGCGAGCCCCGAGGACCTCGTCCGCGCCCGCGTCTTCGGCGGCCTCTTCTCGCCCGTCGACCGCTCCACCCCGGCGAAGGCGAGGATCGAGGACCGCCTCGACTACCTCTTCACCTACTACAAGGACCAGGTCGAGCAGCGCCGCTGGTACGGCTTCTGGGACTACGGCGACATCATGCACACCTACGACGAGGACCGGCACCAGTGGCGGTACGACGTCGGCGGCTACGCCTGGGACAACTCCGAACTCTCGCCCGACCTGTGGCTCTGGTACGCCTACCTGCGCTCCGGCCGCGCCGACGTCTTCCGCTTCGCCGAGGCCATGACCCGCCACACCGGCGAGGTCGACGTCTACCACCTCGGCCGGTGGGCCGGTCTCGGCACCCGCCACGGCGTCCAGCACTTCGCGTGCAGCGCCAAGCAGCAGCGGATCTCCACCGCCGTCTACCGCCGCCCCTACTACTTCCTCACCGCCGACGAACGCGTCGGCGACCTCATGCGCGACCTGGTCGACTCCGACGAGACCTTCCTCGTCCTCGACCCCATCCGCAAGATCCGCACCGAGCCCTACACCCCCGACCGCCACGCCCTCTCCATCGGCTTCGGCACCGACTGGAGCGGTCTCGCCGCCGCCTGGCTCACCGAGTGGGAACGCGGCGGACCCAAGGCCGCCAAGGCCGAGGCGCGGCTGCGCTCCACCATGGAGACGATCGCCGCCCAGCCCAACGGCTTCGTCCAGGGCACCGGCCTGTACGACCTCGACACCGGCCGCTTCGCGATCGCCGACAAGCCCGCCGTCGGCGTCTCCCACCTCTCCGCCATGTTCGGCCTCGTCGAGATGTGCGCCGAACTCGTCGACCTGATCGACATGCCCGCGTTCAAGGAGGCGTGGCTCGACTACTGCCGCTACTTCAACGCCTCCAAGACCGAGCAGGCCGCCCGCTACGGACAGAACTTCGGCACCCTCCTCCTCTTCCAGGGCCACTCCCGCCAGGACGCCTACGCCGCCGCCCAGTTGAACGACGCCAAGCTCGCCCAGCGCGCCTGGGCCAAGTTCGACAGGAGCGACGGCTACACCTCCGCCATGGTCTGGGACAAGACGCCCGTCCAGGGCCCGGCCGCCCTCGAACCCGGCTACGAGCACCTCTGGATCAGCACCAACACCACCGCCCTCTACGGCCTCGCCGCCATCCAGAACCTCGCCCTCGTCGGCGACCACCTCCCCGAGTGACCTTCCGGAGAACCCCGATGAAGAGGACCGCCACCCTCGCGGCGAGCCTGCTCACGCTGCTCGCCGCCACGGCCCCCGCCCACGCCGAAACCCCCTACGGTCAGGGCCTCGACCACTGCGCCGGCACCGAAGCCGGCGGCCTCGCCTGCCACTTCGACCTCCCTCCCGGCACGTACGACGTCACCGTCACCCTCGGCGGCGACACCGCCGGCGCGACCGCGGTCACCGGCGAGACCCGCCGGGCCCTGCTCGCCGAGACGCCGACCGCGGCCGGCGAACGGGTCCGCCGTTCCTTCACCGTCGACGTCCGCGACCCCGAGGGCGAACCCACCGGCCCCACCGGCACCCCCGGCCTCGACCTGCTGCTCACCGGCCCCGCCCCGCGCGTCGCCGCCCTCCGCGTCACCCCCGCCCCCGCCGCCGACCGCCTCTTCCTGGTCGGCGACTCCACCGTCTGCGACCAGCCCGGCGACCCGTACACCGGCTGGGGCCAGCGGCTCCCCGCCCACCTGGGGCGCGGCACCGCCGTCGCCAACCACGCCGACTCCGGCGAGTCCACCGTCACCTTCCTCGCGAACCCGGCCCTCTTCGACCGCGTCGAGGCGGAACTCCGCCCCGGCGACCCGGTCCTGATCCAGCTCGCCCACAACGACAAGCAGACCGACGCCGCCACCTACCGCGCCAACCTCACCACCCTGGTCGAGCGGGTACGGGCCCGCGGCGGCGAACCCGTCCTCGTCACCCCGATCGTCCGCCGCTGGTTCAACGCCGACGGCACCCTGGACAACGGCACCGCCCTGCTCGTCAACGGCCTCGGCGTCGACCACCCCGCCGAGATCCGCGCCCTCGCCACCACCCTCTCCACCCCGCTGATCGACCTCACCGCCCTCACCAGGGCCCGCGTCGAAGAACTCGGCCCCGAGGCGTCCAAGGCGCTCTACCTGACGGCCGAGAAGCGGGACAACACCCACACCTCGGTCCGCGGCGCCACCGAGTACGCGGCGCTCGTAGCCGCCGAACTGAAGGCCCGGGGCCTGCTGCCCGAGCGGGCCTTCCGCTAGCAGATGGGCCGGCTCGGACGTCGCGGTGGTGAACCGCCGCCACCGCGACGTCTGAGCCGGCCCGGCGGCTCCCCGGACGCCGAGCACGGTCCACGCCTCCGCGACCGTCGCCGGGTACTTCCGGGTCACCGGCGACGCCGGGCCGTGGACGAGCGTCGTCCAGGGCCTCGACATCCTGGGCGCGGTCCTCGCGCGCGCGGTGGTCAGGCGGGTGACGGCCGGTCAGCCCGCCGGATCACCGCCCTGCTTCAACGTCACCCGAGCGGCGCGAAGGAGAGCGAGAAGGACGCCGGGGCCGCTTCCAGGCGGTGCTCCGGCAGCACGCCCGGGCCGCAGGACTGGGACCCGATGCCGTGCAGCGCGTGGTCCAGGTTCAGCCACAGGACCTCGCCCGGCACCAGGTCCGGGCGGTGCACGGCGGCGTCGAGCTCCGCGTGGGTCCAGCGACGGGCGGTGAACCAGAACTCCGGCTCGCCCGCGATCCGCAGGCCCGCCTCCCCGTCCGACAGCTCCAGCCACCGGGTGCCGGTCCGGGCCCCGTTCTCCTGCGGGCGCACGTACGGCGTCTGCAGGCCGGCCACCGTGGACCCCCAGCGTCCGAGGCGGGCCGCCGCCCGCGTGTCCGGGTACGCCTCGCCGGGACCGCCGCCGTACCACTCGACCCGGTCGAGCGCGGCCGGCAGGCCGAGCCGGACGCCGAGCCGGGGGAGCGGCACCGGCCACGCGCCTTCCGGCACGACGTCCACGGCGAGCCGGACCGCCGTCCCGTCGGACGTCCAGCGGTACGTGACGGCCAGGCCGAAGTCCCGGGCGGCGGGCGCCACCCGGGTGCGGACCGTCAGGCCCCCGCCGGCCGCCTCCACCGCGTCGGTGCGGTGCCGCATCCGGTGCAGGCCCAGCTCCCGCCAGAGCGGGCCGTACCGCACGTCCGGCTGCCAGGGCGCGCCCTCGTCGTTGTCGGTCGGCGCCCGCCACACGTCGAGCCCGAAACCGGTCACCGGAAGCTCCCCGAGCGAGAGCGGCGCGCCCGTGCGGGGGTCGAGGACGGCGGGGCCGAGGAGGATCCGGTCCCCGGCCGCGACCGGCCCGGCGCCGGTCCCGCCCGGCAGCGGCCGGGCCGGGGACACCGGAAGCTGGCCCCAGGCCACCTCGTGCCCGGCGGGCGCCCACGCCGTGCCGGCCGCCAGCACCGCCCGCACCGTCCACACCGTCTCCGCGCCCGCCGGACGCGCGGGCGCGGCCGGCAGCGGCACCTCCGCGCTCTCCCCGGCCGCCAGCGACGGCACGTCCAGGACGCCGTCCGCGACCGGGACGCCGTCCGCCAGGAACTCCCAGCGGAAGGCGAGCGCCGACAGGTCCGCCACGTCGTGGAGGTTGGTCACCCGGGCCGTGCCCGGCCGCCCGCCCGGCGCGATCCGCACCGGCTCGATCACCTTCTTGTACTCGACCAGCCCCGGCGACGGCGTGCGGTCGGGGAAGAGCAGCCCGTCGCAGACGAAGTTCCCGTCGTGCAGCTCCTCGCCGAAGTCGCCGCCGTACCCGTACCCGTGGACCGGGTGGGCCAGGCCGTGGTCGATCCACTCCCACACGAAACCGCCCTGGCAGCGCTCGTACGTCTCGAAGAGGCGCTGGTACTCGCTGAGCCCGCCCGGCCCGTTGCCCATCGCGTGCGCGTACTCGCAGAGGACGAAGGGGAGTTCGCGGCGGTGCTCCGGCCCCCCGTCCGCGCGCCGGCCGATCTCCTCGACCTCCGCGTGCGGCGGGTACATCCGGGAGTAGACGTCCACGTCGGGGCAGGACCGGTCGCCCTCGTAGTGCACCGGCCGGGAGGGGTCGCGGTCCCGGATCCAGCGGGCCATCGCCCGCAGCCCCGCGCCCGTCCCGCACTCGTTGCCCAGCGACCACAGCACCACCGACGGGTGGTTCTTGTCCCGCTCGACCAGCCGGGCCGCCCGGTCGAGCAGCGCCGGCGTCCACCGCTCGTCGTCCACCGGATTGCCCCGCCAGCCCAGCTCCTCGAAGCCGTGCGTCTCCAGGTCGCCCTCGTCGATCACCCACAGCCCGTAGGCGTCGCACAGGTCGAGGAAGGCCGGGTGCGGCGGATAGTGCGAGGTCCGCACGGCGTTGATGTTGTGACGCTTCATCAGCTCGACGTCCGCGCGCATGGTTTCCGGGTCCAGGGCGCGGCCCCGCTCCGGGTGGAACTCGTGCCGGTTCACGCCCCGGAAGAGGATCCGCTGCCCGTTCGCCTTCAGGACGCCGTCCTCCACGTACACCGAGCGGAAGCCGATCCGCAGCCCGATCCGCTCCCCGCCGGCCGTCAGCACGCCCTCGTACAGCCGCGGCACCTCGGCGCTCCACGGCTCCACCGGCACCGTGACGGACTCCCCGGTCGCCAGGTCGAGCCCCAGCTCCGGCACCCGCACCCGGCCCGGCGCGTCGCAGTCGACCCGCAGCTCGCCGGCGCCCGTGACGTGGTCGTACGAGGCGTGCACGAAGAAGTCGCCGGGCGCGCCCGGCGGGCGGTGCAGCAGCGTCACGCCCCGGAAGATCCCCGGCAGCCACCACTGGTCCTGGTCCTCCAGGTACGAGCCCGAGGACCACTGGTGGACGCGGACCGCCAGCACGTTGTCCCGCTCCCGCAGCAGCGGGCCGACCGCGAACTCGTGCGCCAGCCGGGACCCCTTGAACCAGCCCAGCTCCGTGCCGTTCAGCCACACCCGGGCGCAGGACTCGACCCCGTCGAAGCGGAGCACCGCGCCGCCGTCCGCGGGCCAGCCGTCCGGCAGGTCGAACCGGCGCAGGTGGTCGCCGGTCGGGTTCTCGTCGGGCACGTGCGGCGGGTCCACCGGGAAGGGGTAGACGACGTTGGTGTACGCGGGCCCGCCGAACTCCCCGTCCTTGCCCTGGAGCACCCAGTGCCCCGGCACGGCGACGGTGCGCCAGCCGCCGGCGTCGAACCCGGGCTCGGCGAAGGAGGCGTCC
This sequence comes from Streptomyces sp. NPDC035033, assembly GCF_040636735.1. Lineage (NCBI taxonomy): Bacteria > Bacillati > Actinomycetota > Actinomycetes > Kitasatosporales > Streptomycetaceae > Streptomyces > Streptomyces sp. NPDC035033. The sequence continues at coordinate 48,076 of NZ_JBEZUZ010000047.1, forward strand.
GCCGCGTCGGCGGCGGGGGAGAGGCGGAACGCCCAGTCGCCGTCCAGCGGCAGCCGGGCGGCGTCGGACTCCGCGGTCCAGGCGCGCGGCGGCAGGGTCCCCCGCTCGGGCGCGAACGAGGTGTACCAGGGCAGATCGGTCATGGTGCTCCCGTCGGAAGGAACTCCCCGGAGGGAGAAAAGGGAAAGAAAGGGAAAGAAAGGGAAAGGGAGGGAGGGGGAGGAAGAAAGGGGGAAGGGCGGGGTGCGGGGCGCGGCCCTCGCACCCGCCGGAAAGCGCTTGCGCGACGGGTTCCATCCCATCGCGCCGCGCGCCCCCGCACAACCCCGCGCGGCCCGCCGGTCCTTGGACTCTTCGCGCCCCGCCTGGACAGTCCGACGAGCGGACGCTTAGGGTCGGGGGTCCCTGTCGCCGACGGGCACCCCCACCACCCCGGACCAGCCGAGGAGCGCGCACGTGGTCACCCTCGCCGACGTCGCCCGCCACGCCGGCGTGTCGGCCAGCACCGTCAGCTACGTCCTGAGCGGCAAGCGGTCCATCTCCGCCGCCACCCGCGAGCGCATCCAGCACTCCATCGACGAGCTCGGCTACCGCCCGCACGCCGGCGCCCGCGCCCTGGCCAGCAGTCAGACCAGCATCCTCGCCCTGATGATGCCGCTGCGCACCGGCCTCTACGTGCCGGTGATGATGGAGATCGCCATGGCCGTCACCACCACGGCCCGCGCCCACGGCTACGACGTGCTGCTGCTCACCGGCGAGGAGGGGCCCGAGGCCGTCCGCCGGGTCGAGGGCAGCGCCATCGCCGACGGCATGATCCTCATGGACGTCGAGCTCGACGACCCCAGGCTGCCCTGCCTGCGGGAGGCCGAGCGGCCCTCCGTCCTCATCGGCCTGCCCGCCGACCCCGACGGCCTCGACTGCGTCGACCTCGACTTCGCCGCCGCCGGGGCCCGCTGCGTCGACCACCTCGCCGGCCTCGGCCACCGGCGCCTCGCCGTCCTCGGCGAACCCCCCGCCGTCCACGCCCGCGGCACGGGCTACGCCGCGCGCACCCTCGCCGGGATCCGCGCCGCCGCGGCCGCGCACGGCGTCGACCTGCTCCACCGGCCCGTCGACGGCACCTACGCGGCCGTCTCCGCCGCCGTCGCCCGGATCTTCGAGGAACGCCCCGGCACCACCGCCCTCCTGGTGCAGAACGAGGCCGCCGTCGAACCGCTCCTCGCCGTCCTGCGCCACCAGGGCCGGGCGGTCCCCGAGGACGTCTCCGTCGCCGCGCTCTGCCCCGACCAGGTCGCCGCCCACGCCTCCGTACCGCTCACCGCCGTCGCCGTGCCCGCCCAGGACATGGGACGCGTCGCCGTCGAACGGCTCGTCGCCCGGCTGCGCGGCGAGGGCCCCCGCGGCACCGAGCTCCTCGCCCCCCGCCTCACCGTCCGCGCTGGCACCGGGCCCGCCCCCGACCAGCCGGAGGCCGGCCGTGTCCGGCCCTGATCCGTCCGGCGAACCCCGGGACGAACAGGGCGGATACGGCGTCCCTCCCGGCGAACCCCGGGGCGCACGGGGCGACTTCGGCGTCCGTGCCGGCGAACCGCGGGACGACGCCGCCGAGTTCCGGGAGTTCTTCGACCGGCACTACGCGGAGCTCGCCCGCCTCGCCCACCTCCTCACCGGCGAGACCGACGCCGCCGACGACCTCGCCGCCGACGCCATGCTCGCCCTCTGGCACCGCTGGGACCGGGTCCGCGCCGCCGACCACCCCGCCGCCTACGCCCGGGGCGTCGTCGCCAACCTCGTCCGCACCCGCATCCGCGGCACCGTCCGCGAGCGGCGCCGGATCGCCGCCTTCTGGGACCGGCGGCCCGAGCACACCGAGGACCCGGACGTGCCCGCCGTCGTCGACGTCCGGACCGCGCTGCGCGCCCTGCCCTTCCGCAAGCGCGCCTGCGTCGTCCTCCGGCACGCCTTCGACCTCTCCGAACGGGACACCGCCCTGGCCCTGGGCGTCTCCGTCGGCACGGTCAAGAGCCAGACGGCCAAGGGCATGGCCGAACTGCAGAAGCTGCTCGGCGGACGGGCCGCCACCGAACTCGCCGCGGGGAGACGCTGATGGACGAGACACGCCTGCGCGGCGAGCTGCGCGAGGCGGCGCTCGCGCACCGGCCCGACCGCGCCCGGATGCTCGCCCGCGTCGAGCGCGGCATGGCCGCCCCGCCGCCGCGCCGGGACCGGACGCCCGGCCGCGCCCCGTGGGCCGGCCGCCGCTGGGCGGCGACCGCGGCCGTCGCCGCCACCGTCGCGGGCGTCGCCGTCCTCGGCGGGCTCGCCGTCACCACCCTCCAGGGCCGGCCCCCGGCCCCGGCCGCGACCGGGCTCGCCGCGCCCGGTCCGGCGGCCCGCGCGGCCGGCACCGTCGACGCCGGCAGCAACCGCTGGTGGGCGCAGAGCGACCTGGCCCTCACCACGGACGGCGAGGTCACCGGCCTCACCGTCGAACTGCGGGTCGCGCTCACCGGCGGGATCGTCACCACCGGTCACTGGCAGACCCGCCCCGCCGACGACTTCACGGTCACGGTCGGGGAGGAGCCCGGCGCCCTCGTCTACCGCTGGACCCTCAAGGCGGGCCGCACGGTCCCGGCGGGCCCGCACACCTTCGCCGCCCAGTACAACCACGCCGAGGGCGTCCGGGACGCCTCGGCCGACGCGTACACCGTCGTCCTCACCGGCCGCGACGGCGGCCGGACCACCCTCCGGGGCGGCTTCGCCTGACGGCACGGCGCGGCACGGGACCGGACCCCCGCCGCGGGGGCCCGGTCCCGTGCCGCGCGCGGTCAGCCGGACGTCGTCCAGTCGCCCAGCCAGTCCGCGACCTCGTGGTCGGCGGCCCGCTCGTCGGTCAGGTGCGGCCGGTCGGCGGAGGCCGGACCGGAGCCCGGGCCGAGGTTGCGGTACTCGGCGAAGCGGTCGTCCCGCCAGGAGAAGCCGCCCATGTCGGTCCAGGGCGCCGGGTGGACCGCCGCGCCGAGGCGGCTGTCGCGGACCACGGTCTGCGGGTCGAGGGCGGCGTCGCCGCCCGCGTGCCAGGGCCGCCCGAGGTGGAAGCTGCCCGCCGCGACGTCCCCGTCGATCACCGACCGGGTGATCAGCAGGCCCCGCGCGCCGGCGGCGGTCGACGGGGCGGTCACGTACCCGGCGGAGGAGCCGTCCCACCGCTTGCGCAGGGTGAGGACCGAGCCGTCGAGGACGACGGTGCCCCGGCCGAAGACGAAGTCGACGTTCCCGGCGACGTACGAGTTGGTCAGCCGGACCCGCCCGACGGCGTCCCGGGCGGCCGAGTCCGTCTGGAGGGTGTCCTGGTCGCCCTCGACGATCAGGCCGTACAGGTCGATCCGGTCGGCGGCGGTGCGCAGGGCGACCGCCTGGTGGCCGGGCCGCGCCTGGTGGGCGGCCTCGTCGAAGGCGTTCACGACGGTGAGGTTCCGCAGCCGGGTGTCGTCCGCCTCGACGGCGAAGGTCGCGCTGCCGCTGGTGCCGTACGTCCCCGAGCCGTCCGGCTTCGGCGTGCCGGCGGAGTTGTCGTAGGTGATCCGGGTGTCGCGCCGGCTCGGTCCGGTGCCCTGGACGGTGACGAACCGCTTGGCGCGCGGGATCCTCACGGTCTCCCGGTAGACCCCCGGCGCCACGGCGATGGTGACGGGCAGCGCGTTCCCGGTGGGGACGGCGTCGACGGCGGCCCGGACCGTGGTGTGGTCGCCGGAGCCGTCCTGCGCGACGGTGATCACCGCCGGCGCGAGGACGCCGATCGCGGCCCGCGGCCCGGCGCCCGCGGTGACGAGCGCGGGCACGTCCGCCGCCGGGTCGAGGGCGTACGGGTAGGAGGCCCGGGGGTCGAAGGCGCCCGCCCCGGAGGAGTCGGGCCCGGACTCGTTGCGGCCGCTGGTGCCGTCGAAGACGCTGCCGCGCTGGACGAGGGCGGCGGTCGCGTCCTTGGTGACGGGGTTCCGCACGCCCTTGAAGTAGCTGTTCTCCAGGACCATCCGGGTCGCGCCCCGCGCGTGGTTGCCGTAGGCGACGGCGACGGGGCCCGCCGGGTCGTCCTGGAGGTAGTTGTTGTAGAGGTGCGCGCGGGCCGCGTTGTCGGCGGAGGGGTTGCGCTGCTGGGTCTCGTACAGCCAGTTGTGGTGGAGGGTGAGCGCGGCGGTGGTGTTCTCCGTCCAGCCGATGCCGAGGGTCTTGTTGTTGTCGCTCAGCCGGTTCCAGGAGATCGTCACGTAGGTGGTGTCCTTGCGGCTGTCGATCAGGCCGTCGGCCTGGTTCCGCAGGGAGTTGTGGTCGATCCAGACGTGGTGGGCGCCGTCCATCTGGATGGCGTCGAAGTCGTGCGCGTCGTCGTTCCAGATCCCCTCCGACGAGTCACGGATCGTCAGGTTGCGGATGATGACGTTGTGGACGCCGGCGCCGAGGAAGAAGCCGCCGCCGACGAGGTGCCCGGAGGTGCCGGCGCCGACGATGGTCTTGTCCGAGGCCACCTTGATCTCGCGGCCCTTGGGGACCATGGTGATCGTGCCCTGGACGACGATGGTGTACGGCTCCGCCGCCGTCGCGTACTTCTCCAGGTCGGTGAGGGTGGTGGCGAGCACGGTCCGCCCGTCCCGGCCGCCGTAGGTCCCGTTCTGGCCCAGGGCGTTTACCGAGGCGAAGCCGTCGGCGGTGTCGTCGGTCCAGTCGGCGGCGAGCGCGGCGGCGCGGGCGCCGGCCCCCGCGAGCGGCGTCCCGATCTTCTTCTGCGGCCCGGAGAAGCGGCCGACGAGGGCGGGCACGGCGGAGGCGGGGTCGAGCGCGTACGGGTAGAAGGCGCGCGGGTCGAAGGCGTCGCCGCGGGTCTCGTGCCGGCCGCTGGTGTTCCTCAGGACCGAGCCCCGCTGCACGAGTTCGGCGGTCGCGTCGGCCTGGTAGGGGTGCTGGACGTCCTCGTAGTAGCTGTTCTCGATGACCATCTTCGTGCGGCCCCGGGACCAGTTGCCGTACGTCCACACCGGGTCTGCCGGGTCGTTCTGCGCGGTCAGGTGGTTGTTGTACAGGTGCGCGTAGGCGACGTTGTCGGCCGACGGGTTGCGCTGCTTGGTGTGGGCGAACAGGTTGTGGTCGATGGTGATCTGGGTGCGGACGTTCGGCGTCCAGCCGATCCCGAAGGTCTTGTTGTTGTCCTCGAAGCGGTTGTAGGAGACGGTGATGTACTCGCTGTCCTTGCGGATGTCGAGCTGGCCGTCGCAGATCCGCGAGAAGCGGTTGTGGTCGATCCAGACGTGGTGGACGGAGTCCATCTGGATGCCGTCGTGGTCGGTGCTCTTGCAGTCCCAGTCGCCCTCGACGGCCGTGTCGCGGATCGTCAGGTTGCGGATGATCACGTTGTGGGTGCCGGGGTTCAGGCGCAGCCCGCCGTGGACGAGCGCGGCGGTGTCGCCGAGGCCGAGGATCGTCTTGTCGGAGGCGACGGCGATCTCGGTGCCGAAGGGCTGGAGGGTCAGCGCGCCGGAGACCTGGATGACGTACGGCTCCGGGGCCGCCGCGTACCGGGCGAGCTCCAGGGCGTCCGTCACGGTGACGGTCTCGCCGCCGGCGCCGCCGGTGGTGCCGCCGGCGAGCGAGGCGAAGCCGTGCGCGGTGCCTGACCAGCGGCCGGCCTCCGCGCCGGCGACCGAGGTGCCGGCGGCGGACGCGGACGCGGGCGCGGCGTCCGGGGCGGCGGCGTGGACGGGCAGGACGGGGGCGAGGGCGGCCAGCAGGACGCCGGCGAGGAGGGCGCGGACACCGGCTCGGCCGGTGCGCCGCGGGGAGGAGGGGAACACGGCTCAGCTCCTGGGAAGGGGGGGAGGGGGTCAGCGGCCGGCGCGGCCGGCGCCGGCGTGCCGGGCCACCGCGCGGTCGGCCGCGGCGGCGGACTCGACCGGCCCGTGCAGCACGGGGGTCCAGCCGACCTGGTCCGTCAGGTCGCGCTCGCTGCCGGAGTTGTAGGCGTTGTAGAGGGTCAGCAGGTCGACCGGGTAGCCGTTGAAGACGTTGCCGCGCGCCTGGAACGCGGTGCCGTTCCAGCTCTTCACCAGGTCGGCGGCCTCCACGTGGGCCGGGGTGGTGAAGGAGTTGTGCTCGGCGACGACCGCGGACTCCGTGGAGACGCCGAGCGAGTAGCGGTAGTCGTGGGCGTCCTCGGGGACCACGTACCGGTTGTTGTAGACGTGCACCTGGCCGAAGCGGACGCGCGGCGCCCGCTGTACGACGCCGGTGAACTCGTTGTGGTGCAGGGTGACCCGGAGCTTCCCCCGGTCGGTGACGACGCCGTCGCCGTTGCCGATCAGCATCGCCTTGTCGTGGCCGGCGAAGCGGCTCCAGCTCACCGTCACCAGGTCCGAGCCGTTGGTGATGTCGAGGAGCCCGTCGTGACGGAGGAAGTTCCGCCCGAAGTACGTCGGTTCGGCGGCGTCCGGGTGGCCCTTGTCGCTGAAGGTGACGTGGTCGACCCAGACGTTCCGGGCGCCGCGCAGCCACAGCGTGTCGTACGCGGACTTCCAGTCGCCCAGGCCGCCGGAGTTGGGCTGCCAGACGGGGAAGCAGTCGTAGGCGTCGGCGAGTTCGAGGTCGCGGACGATGACGTTCTCGGCGTTCTCGATCTGGAGGGCGGCGCCGCGCAGTCCGGCGCCCGGGCCGGCGCCGATCAGGGTGGTGTTCGAGCCGACGGCGAGCACGACCCGCTCGGCCTGGCGGGCGGCGGAGGCCCGCCGGGCGTCCTCCTGCGGCCCGGACGGCTTCGCCGCGCCCCACACCCGGGGGTCGTAGGCGGCGAGGTACTCCTCGATCCGGTAGCCGTCGGTGGCGTGGTCGGCGCAGGAGAGCCGGCGGCCCGCGTCGTCGGTGTCGGCGTCGATCGTCCCGGCGATCCGGATGATCTTCGGGGTGGCGCTGCCGCCGTCGAGGGCGCGGACCAGCTCGGCGCGGGTGCGGACGGTGTACACGTGGGCGGGGTCGGCGGCGGCGCCGCCGGTGGTGCCGCTCCCGGCGGCCGCCCAGCCGTCACCGGCCGGCAGCACCTCGCGGCTCAGGTCCGGGTACCGCTCCGCCCCCGGCTGCGCCGACGCCGGTACGGCGGTGAGGGCGGCCGCCAGCGCGGCGGCGAGGGCGAGCCGGACGGGGACCCGGCTCCGTCCCGGGGCACTTCTCATGGACTCTCCTTCTCCCCGTCCCGGGGCGGGACGCGGATAGTAAGCGCTTTCTCCATGGAACTGCGACGACCGTAGGGACCCCCTCCTCATTAGTCAACATCGATAACAAATCGCGGGGGAACCGGCCCGGAATGTCCTTGAAACGTTTCGAACGGAGGGGCAACCCTTTCCCGTCCGGCGGCGACCTACGGCTGCCATCCCCCACCGCCACCGAAGGAGCCGCCCCGTGCACACCCACCCCGTCCGCCGCCGGACCGTCCTCGGCGCGGCCGCCGCCACCACCGCCACCGCCCTCGCCGCCGGCGCGGGACCCGCCGCCGCGGCCGGCTTCGGCTGGAGCGACGACGGCGCGCACTACGTCGTCGCCACCGGCGCCGGCCTCGTCGTCAAGGTCTCCAAGACCACCGGCGACCTCACCTCCCTGCTCTACAAGGGCAAGGAGTACGAGGGGTACGGCGGCAAGCACTCCCACGTGGAGTCGGGCCTCGGCGCCTCCACCGTCACCCTCCGGCAGGTCGGCGCCACCGTCCTGATCGGCGTCGTCCACGGCACCCTGCGCCACTACTACGCGGTCCGCTCCGGCCTCGACAACGTCTACCTCTGGACCGACAAGGCCGACGCCTCCGTCACCGCCACCCGCTTCATCGCCCGCCTCAGGCCCGGCGTCTTCCCCAACGAGGGCCCGGACTCCTGGGTCGAGGGCGCCGACACCGTCATCGAGGCCGGCGACGTCTGGCGGCGCGCCGACGGACAGACCCGCTCCAAGCACTACTCCGGCGTCCGCGTCATGGACTACGACCACATCGGCCACACCACCGGCACGGTCGGACTCTGGATGATCCGCTCCAACCACGAGAAGGCCTCCGGCGGCCCCTTCTACCGCTCGCTGCTGCGCCACTCCAACGAACTGGGCGCCGGCCTCTACGAGATCCTCCACTACGAGCAGTCCCAGACCGAGCCCATGCGCCTCGGCCTCCAGGGCCCCTACCTGCTCGCCTTCACCGACGGCGGCGCCCCCGACCCCGCCCTCTTCCCCGCGCACCACGACACGAGTTGGGTCGACCCGCTCGGCATCCCCGGCTGGGTCGGCGCCGCCGGGCGGGGCCGGGTCGCCGGCGTCGGCCTCAAGGGCATGGACCCGGCCCACCCGTACACCATCGGCTTCGCCAACGCCGACGCCCAGTACTGGACCCGCGCCGCCGCCGGCACCGGTGCCTTCTCCTGCCGGGGCATGCTGCCCGGCACGTACACCCTCACCGTCTACAAGGGCGAACTCGGCGTGCACACCGCCACGGTGACCGTCACCGCCGGCACCGCCACCGCCCTCCACACGATCACGATCACCGGCGACCCCGCCACCGCCCCCGCCGTCTGGCGCCTCGGCGACTGGGACGGCACCCCCGCCGGCTTCAAGAACGCCGCCCTGATGACGTACGCCCACCCCGCCGACGTCCGGGCCGCCGCCTGGACCGGGAACGTCGTCGTCGACGGCACCGACGTCTCCGGCTCCGTCCCCTGCTACCTGTGGAAGGACGTCAACGACGGCCTCCTGGTGTACTTCCGGCTGACCGCCGCCCAGGCCGCCGCCGCGCACACCCTGCGGATCGGCGTCACCACCGCCTTCCTCAACGGGCGTCCGCGGGTCACCGTCAACGACACCTGGGTCTCCGCGATCCCGTCACCGCCCGCCCAGCCGTCGACCCGCTCCCTCACCACCGGCTCGTACCGGGGCAACAACCACACCTTCACCTACAGCGTCCCCGCGAGCGCGTGGCGGACGGATCCGTCCCGGTACAACGTCCTCAGGGTGAACGTCGTCAGCGGCTCGACCGGGACGGGCTTCCTGAGCCCGGGCACCGCCCTCGACTGCGTGGACCTCCTCGTCTGACGCGCGCCTCCCCGCCGCGCGGGCACGCCGTAGGTGAAGGTGTGGTTGTTGCCCCGGTACGAGCCGGTGGTGA
>NZ_JBEZUZ010000048.1:0-56908 GCF_040636735.1 Streptomyces sp. NPDC035033
GCCGGCCCGCCCGAGGAGGCCGTGCTCGCCGTGACGGGCGTCGACCGGGCGGGCCGGCCGGCCGCGCGGTCGCGAGGTCGAAGGCGGCGAGCGCCTCCGGCTCCGCGAGGGCGCGCAGCCCGAGCCCCCGGATCCGCCGCAGGTCCGCCTCGGCGAGCCCGCCGCCCATGCCGGTCTCCCACAGGCCCCAGGCCAGTGAGACGGCGGGCAGGCCGAGCGCCCGGCGGTGGACGGCGAGGGCGTCCAGGAAGGTGTTGCCGGCCGCGTAGTTCGCCTGTCCCGCCGTGCCGAGCAGGCCGGCGATCGACGAGAACAGCACCAGGGGCTTCTCCCCCGCCAGTTCGTGCAGGTGCCAGGCCGCGTCGATCTTGGGCCGGAGCACCGTGTCGACCTGCTCGGGGGTGAGCCCGTCCAGGGTGCCGTCGGAGAGGGTTCCGGCGACGTGGACGAAGGCGGCGGGGCGGTGCCGGGCGACGAGCGCCGCCAGCGCCTCGCGGTCCGTGGCGTCGCACGCCTCGGCGAGGATCCGGACGCCGTCGCCGGCGCCCTCGATCCGCGGCGCCGTACCGCTCCGGCTGACGAGGAGCAGCGAGCGGGCGCCGTGCCGCTCCACCAGGTGGCGGGCGAGGAGCGTCCCCAGGGCGCCGCTCGCGCCGGTGATCAGGACGGTGCCCTCCGTCCAGGGGGCGGAGCCGTCCTGCCGGCCGTCCGGCTCCGTGCCGCCGGCCGGGCGGTGCCGGACCAGCCGCGGCACCAGGACCTCGCCGGCGGCCAGCCGCACCTGGGGCTCGTCGGCGAGCGCGGCCGGGGCCAGGGCGGCGGCGGTCTCGTCCCGGACGTCCCCGGTGCCGTCCCACTCCGGGCGGTCCACCAGGAGGAACCGGCCGGGGTGTTCGGTCGCGGCGCTCAGGACCAGGCCCCGGACCCCGGCGTGGGCCGGGTCGGAGCCGATCACGACGGCGAGCCGTCCGGCGGCGTCGTCCGCCAGCCGGTCCCGCAGGACGCCGAGGACGTGGTGGACGGCGTGCCGGGCGCGCTCCGGCGGTCCGCCCCGGCCGGGGTCGGGCTGCACCACGTCGAGGGCCGTGTCCCCGGCGGGCTCCGGGGCCGCGCCGAGGGGCTTCCACGCCCGGGCGTACAGCAGGTTCGCGGCGGCCGGGGCCGGGAGGCCGGTGAGCGGGCGCAGGACCAGCTCCTCGACCTCGACGCGGACGGTTCCGTCGGCGTCGCTCACGAGCAGCCGCACCGACTCGGGGCCGGTGGGGGTGATCCTGGCGCGCAGGACCGTGCCGCCGGGCAGGCCGCCGGGGCGGAAGCGCACCCCGGACCAGGAGAAGGGCAGCGCGGCCGGGCGGGTGTCGTCGGCGACGCCGGGCAGCAGCGGGTGCAGGGCCGCGTCGAGGAGGGCGGGGTGGACGGCGAAGCCCTCCGGCCCGTCCGGGGCCTCCCCCGCGACGTGCGCCGTGGCGATCTCGGCGAGGAGCTCCTCGCCGTGCCGGCGCAGGGACCGCAGCCCCCGGAAGGCGGGGCCGTAGGCGTAGCCGTGCTCGGCGACGCGGTCGTACAGGCCGTCGAGGGCGATCTCGGCGGCGTCGTCCGGCCAGGGGTCGTCCCCGGCCGGGGGCCGGTGGTCCCCGTCGAGGGTGCCGACGGCGTGCCGGGTCCACGGCAGGTCCTCGGGGCCGGCGTCGGGGTCGTCGCTCCGGGAGTGGAGGGTGACCTCGGTCCCGTCCACCACCAGCTGGAGGGTGAGCGCGCCGGTCTCCGGCACGACCACCGGCTCGACGATCGTGAACCGCTCCAGCGGGCCCGCCGTGGCGGCCAGTTCGACCAGGGCGGTGCCGGGGACGACGACGGCGCCGCGGATCCGGTGGTCGGCCAGCCACGGGTGGGTGGCGAGGGAGATCCGGCCTGTGGAGACGGTGGTGGCGCCGCCCGCGAGGTCGACCGCCGCCCCCAGCAGGGGGTGCGGGGAGGGGCGCAGTCCGGTGCCGGACACGTCGGTGCCGGCGGACGGCGTGAGCCAGAACCGCTTGCGCTGGAAGGCGTAGGTGGGCACGTCGACCGGGGCCGCGGCGGGGAAGACCGCGTTCCAGTCGGGGTCGAAGCCCCGGGCGAAGAGGGTGCCCACGGCCGCCGCGAGGGTCTCCGGCTCGGGCCGTCCGTCCCGGCGCAGCGGTACGGCGACGGGGCTGTCGGGCTCGTCGGCGGGGAAGCCGGCCGCGATCATGCCGGTGAGCACCGCGTCCGGGCCCACTTCGAGGACCGTGCGCACGCCCCGCTCCCGCGCGGCGAGCACCGTCTCGTGGAAGCGGACGGTCTCCCGGACCTGCCGCACCCAGTACTCGGGGTCGGTCCACTCCTCGGCCGGTCCCCCGGTGACGGTGGAGAGCGCGGGGATAACCGGCGGGTGGTAGGAGAGCTCCCGGGCGACCGCCCGGAAGTCGTCCAGCATCGGCTCCATCAGCGGCGAGTGGAAGGCGTGGCTGACGGAGAGCCGCTTGGTGCGCCGGCCCCGGGCGGCGAACTCCTCCGCGGCGAAGGCGAGCAGCGCCTCCTCCGCCCCGGAGAGCACCAGCGAGGCGGGGCCGTTGACGGCGGCGACCGTCACACCGGGCGGCAGGTCCCGCCCGGCCAGTTCGGCGGCGGTGGCCTCGACGGCGACCATCGCCCCGCCGCGCGGCAGGGCCTGCATCAGACCGCCGCGGGCGGCGACCAGCCGGGCCGCGTCGGGCAGCGTCAGGACGCCCGCGACGTGCGCGGCGGCCAGTTCGCCGACGGAGTGGCCGAGGACCAGGCCGGGGCGGACGCCCCAGGACTCCATCAGCCGGAAGAGCGCCACCTCGACGGCGAAGAGCGCGGGCTGGGCCGTGCCGGTCTCGTCCAGGCCCCGTCCGGTGGCGATCGCCTCCCGGACGGTCGTGCCGAGCGCCTCGCCGAACTCCGCGCACACCGCGTCGAAGGCGGCGGCGAAGACGGGGTGGGCGGCGGCCAGTTCGCGGCCCATGCCGGCGCGCTGGGCGCCCTGCCCGGTGAAGGCGAAGGCGAGCGGGCCGCCGGCCGGCCGCACCGGGACCGCGTCCCGCAGCCCGGCCGCGCTCGTCGCCGCCGCGCGGTACGGCAGCGGGGCGCGGGTGGCCAGCGTGTACGCCTCGTCCGGGGAGGAGAGGCCGGCGACCCGCTCCGCCTGGTCGGCGAGCGCCCGCTCGGTCCGGGCGGACAGCACCCACGGGAGCGGGGCCGGGGCGGGCCCGGCCGGGGCCGGGGCGGGTGCGGGCTCCGCCTCCTCGATGATCACGTGGGCGTTGGTGCCGCCGAAGCCGAAGGAGGAGACGCCGGCCCGGCGGGGGCGCTCCCCGCGCGGCCAGGGGCGGGCCCGGTCGAGCAGTTCGACCTTGCCCTCCGCCCAGTCGACGTGCCGGGACGGGGTGCCCAGGTGCAGGGTGGCCGGGGCGAGGTCGTGCCGCATGGCCTGGACGACCTTGATGATGCCGCCGACGCCGGCGGCGGCCTGGGCGTGGCCGATGTTCGACTTCAGCGAGCCCATCAGCACCGGCCGTTCCCGGTCGGCGCCGTAGGTGGCGATCACGGCCTGCGCCTCGATGGGGTCGCCGAGCCGGGTGCCGGTGCCGTGCGCCTCGACCAGGTCGACGTCGGCGGGCGCGAGGCGCGCGGAGTCCAGGGCGGCCCTGATCACCCGCTCCTGGGCGGGGCCGTTGGGGGCGGTCAGGCCGTTGGAGGCGCCGTCGGAGTTGACCGCGGAGCCGCGCAGGACGGCGAGGACCCGGTGCCCGTTGCGGCGGGCGTCCGACAGCTTCTCCAGCAGGAGCATGCCGGCCCCCTCGGACCAGCCGGTGCCGTCGGCGTCGTCGGAGAAGGACTTGCAGCGGCCGTCCTCGGAGAGTCCGCGCAGCCGGGAGAACTCGATGAACGGCGTCGGCGTGGACATCACCGTCGCGCCGCCCGCCACCGCGAGCTCGCACTCGCCGCGCCGCAGCGCGTTGGCCGCGAGGTGGACGGCGACGAGCGAGGACGAGCAGGCGGTGTCGACGGTGAGGGTCGGGCCCTCGAAGCCGAAGGTGTAGGCGAGGCGGCCGGAGGCGATGCTGCCGGCGCTGCCGCTGTACAGGTACCCCTGGACGCCCTCGGCGGGCAGGTGGGGGCGGGAGCCGTAGTCGCTGTACATGACGCCGACGTAGACGCCGGTCCGGGTGCCGCGCAGGGTGCCCGGCTCCAGGCCCGCGTTCTCGACCGCCTCCCAGGTGGTCTCCAGGAGCTGGCGCTGCTGCGGGTCGAGCGCGGACGCCTCGCGGGGCGAGAGGCCGAAGAACTCGGCGTCGAAGAGGTCGGCGTCGTGCAGGAAGCCGCCGCGGCGGGTGGTGGAGGTGCCGGGGTGGTCGGCGTCGGGGTGGTACAGGTCGGCCGGCCAGCCCCGGTTGACGGGGAAGTCCGAGGTGGCGTCGCGGCCCTCGGCGACCAGCCGCCACAGGTCCTGCGGCGAGGCGACGCCGCCGGGGTAGCGGCAGGCCATGCCGACGATCGCGATCGGCTCGTCGTCGGCGGCGGGCTCCGCCGCCGGGCGGGGTCCGGCCGGTGCCGTCGCCCCGTCCGGCGTCCGCTCGGCGTCCGCCTCGACCAGGGTCCACAGGTGCGCGGCGAGCGCGGCGGGGGTGGGGTGGTCGAAGACCACGGTGGCGGTCAGCCGCCGGCCGAGTGCGGCGCCGAGCTGGTTGCGCAGCTCGACGGCGGTCAGCGAGTCGAAGCCGAGTTCGCTGAAGGAGCGCTGGTCGTCGACCTCGTCGGGGTCGGCGTGGCCGAGGACGGCGGCCGCCTGCCGGCGGACCGCGTCGAGGAGTCCGGCCCGGTCGAGGACGGGCGCCGGTCCGGTGTCCGCGGCGTCCGGGCGGGTGGCGGCGGGGCCGGGCCGCGGGCCCGCCGCCGGTCCCGCCAGGTCGCGCAGGAGGGCGGGCAGGCCGGTCCGGCCGCGGAGGGCGGCGCGGTCGACGCGGGTCAGCGCGAACACCGGGGCGCCGGTGCCGTCGAGCCGGTCGAGGGCGGCGTCGAAGAGGTCGAGCGCCTCGGCGGTCTCCAGCGGGCGCAGCCCGGTGCGGGCCAGGCGCTGGAGGTCGACCTCGGTCAGGTCGCCCGAGATGCCGCTGCTCTCGGCCCACAGGCCCCAGGCGAGGGAGGCGGCGGGCAGGCCGAGCGCGTGGCGGTGGGCGGCGAGGGCGTCGAGGAAGGTGTTGCCGGCCGCGTAGTTGGCCTGGCCCGCCGTGCCGAGCAGGCCGGCGACGGAGGAGTAGAGGACCAGGGGCTTCTCCCCGGCCAGTTCGTGCAGGTGCCAGGCCGCGTCGACCTTGGGCAGCAGGACGGAGTCGAGCTGTTCGGCGGTCAGGCCGGTCAGGGTGGCGTCGGCGTTCACGCCGGCCGTGTGGACCACCGCGGCCGGGTCGTGCGCGGCGAACACCGCCGCCAGCGCCGCGCGGTCGCTCACGTCGGCGGCCACCAGGATCGCCTCGGCGCCGAGGGCGGCCAGCTCCGCGCGGAGCGCGTCGGCGCCGGGTGCGGCGGGGCCGCGCCGGCTGACCAGCACCAGGTGCCGGGCGCCGTGCCGGGTGACCAGGTGGCGGGCGACGATCGCGCCGAGGGTGCCGGTCGCGCCGGTGATCAGCACCGGGCCCGCGCTCCAGTCCACGGCGGTGTCGGCGGCCGGGCCGGCCGGGCGGGCGAGCCGGGGCACCAGGAGGGCGCCGTCCCGGAGGGCGAGTTCGGGCTCCGGGGAGCGGAGGGCGGCGTCCAGGAGCGCGCCGTCCACCGGGGCGTCGGCCTCGATCAGCTGGATCCGGCCGGGGTTCTCCGCCTGGGCGCTGCGGAGGAGGCCGCGGACGGCGGCGTGCCGGAGGCCGGGAGCGAGGACGAAGGCGTGGCGGCGCTCGTCCTCGGCGGCCAGGATCCGCCGCAGTTCGGCGAGGACGGTGTGGACGGCGTGCCGCGCCGCCGCGGCGGTGTGCTCGCCGTTCTCGCCGTTCCCGTCGTTGCCGCTGTTCTCGCCTTCCTCGCCGGGGGCGAGGTGGTGCGCGGTGGCCGGTTCGCCGGCCGGGTCGGCGGCGTCGGCGGCGCGCCAGACGACGGTGTGCAGGCCCGGCGGGACGGGTCCCCGGCCGAGCGGCAGCAGGGCCAGCTCGTCCACGGTCAGCACGGCGTCGCCGTTCCGGTCGTGGGCGGTCAGCCGGGCCGTGCCGCCGCTCACGGTGACCGCGGCGGTCAGCGCCGTGGCGCCGGTGGCGTGGCGGGTGACGCCGCTCCAGGAGAAGGGCAGCACGGCCGGGGCGTCGGCGTCGGCGACGCCGGGGAGCAGGACGTGCAGGACGGCGTCGAGCAGGGCCGGGTGGAGGCCGAAGCGGCTCGCCTCGGCCCGCTGCCGCTCGGGGAGTTCGGCCTCGGCGAAGCGGACGTCGCCGTCGCGGCGCACCGTCCGCAGGTTGCGGAAGGCGGGGCCGTAGTCGTAGCCGTGGCCGCTCAGCCGCTCGTACGCCCCGGTCAGGTCGGTCGCGTCGCCGGCCGGTTCGGGGGCGGGACCCGGGGCGGTCCGGCCGGGCAGCAGGACGCCGTGGGCGTGCCGGGTCCAGGCGGTGTCCGCGTCGTCCCCGGTGGGGACGGGGCGGGAGTGGAGGGCGACGGTACGGGCTCCGCCCGCGTCCGGCGCCTCGACCCTGATCTGGAGGGCGGCGGGTCCGTCCTCGGGGAGGACCAGCGGGGTGGTGAGGGTGAGTTCGGCGACGGTCGGGCAGTCCAGCAGCTCGCCGGCGTACAGCGCCATGTCGAGCACCGCCGTGCCGGGGAGGACGGCCTCGCCGCGGATCCGGTGGTCGCCGGCCCAGCCGGCGGCGGAGACCTCGCCGGTCAGCAGCGTCGCGCCGTCGGCGAGCTCCACGACCGTGCCCAGCAGCGGGTGCGCGGGGTCCGGGTCCTCCAGCCAGTAGCGGCGGTGCTGGAAGGGGTAGCGGGGCAGCGGGACCTGCCGGGTCGCCGGGAGGAGGGCCGTCCAGTCGACCGCCGCGCCCCGGGTGTGCAGGGCGGCGAGCACGGCGTAGGCGGTCTCCACGTCGTCGCGGCCGGAGCGGAGCATCGCCGCGCGGACGCCGGTGCCGGGGGTGCCGGTGTCCGCGTCCTCGTCGGCGAGGGTCTGGGCGACCATCGCGGTCAGCACCGGGTGCGGGCCGAGTTCGACGAACTCGGTGACGCCGTGCTCGCGGAGGGTGCGGACGCCGTCGGCGAAGCGGACGGCCTGCCGGACGTGGGTGACCCAGTAGTCGGGCGAGGTCAGCTGCCCGGGTTCGGCGAGCCGCCCGGTCACGTTGGAGACGACCGGGGTGTGGGGCTCGTGGAAGGCGACGGCGTCCAGCGCGGCCCGGAAGCCGGCCAGGGCCTCGTCCATGTGCGCCGAGTGGAAGGCGTGGCTGACGACGAGGCGCCGGGTGCGCCTGCCCCGGTCCGCCCAGTGGGCGGCCACGGCGGTCACGGCGTCGGCGTCGCCGGAGACCACCACGGCCCGGGGGCCGTTGACGGCGGCGATCTCCGCGCCGGGGACGAGCGTCTCCAGGACCTCGGCCTCGGTGGCCTCCAGGGCGGCCATCGCCCCGTCGTCGCGGGCCGACTCCATGGCGGCGCCGCGGGCGACGACCAGGCGGCAGGCGTCGGGGAGGTCGAAGACGCCCGCCACGTGGGCGGCGGCCACCTCGCCGACGGAGTGGCCGAGGAGGAGGTCGGCGGTGAGGCCGTGGTGCTCGGCGAAGCGGTGGAGCGCGACCTCGACGGCGAAGAGGGCCGCCTGGGTGTGGGCGGTCCGGTCGAGGAGCGCGGCGTCCGCGCTGTCGGGCGCGGCGAAGACGACGCCGGCCGTCGGGTGGTCGAGCAGCGGGTCGAGGTGCGCGCACACCTCGTCGAACGCGGTCCGGTAGGCGTCGGAGCGCTCGTACAGCTCCCGTCCCATGCCGAGCCGCTGGGCGCCCTGGCCGGTGAAGAGGAAGGCCGTCGCGCCGCGGCCGGTGCCGTCGCCGCGCACCGTGCCGGGCGCCGGGGCGCCTTCGGCGAGGGCGTCCAGGCCGCGCAGCAGGGCCTCGCGGTCGGTGCCGAGGACCACGGCCCGCTGGTCGAGCCGGGCCCGGCGGGTGGCCAGGGTGCCGGCGACGTCGGCCGGGTCGAGCTCCGGGTGGGCGTCGAGGTGGGCGCGCAGGTCGGCCGCCCGGGTCCTCAGGGCGGCCTCGGTCCGGGCCGAGAGCACCAGCGGCAGGATCGGCGGCTCGGCGGCCGGGGCGCCGGGGGCGGGGGCGGGGGTCTCGCCCTGTTCGAGGATGACGTGGGCGTTGGTGCCGCTGATGCCGAAGGCGGAGACGGCGGCGCGGCGGGGACGGCCGAGCTCCGGCCAGTCCTTCTGCTCGGTGAGGAGTTCGACCGCGCCGGCCGTCCAGTCCACGTGCGGGGACGGCTCGTCGAGGTGGAGGGTGCGCGGCTGGACGCCGTGGCGCATGGCCTGGACCGCCTTGATGACGCCGCCGACGCCGGCGGCGGCCTGGGCGTGGCCGAGGTTCGACTTCAGCGAGCCGAGGCGGACGGGCTCCTCGCGGTCCTGGCCGTAGGTGGCGAGCAGCGCCTGGGCCTCGATCGGGTCGCCGAGGCGGGTGCCGGTGCCGTGCGCCTCCACGAGGTCGACGTCGCGGCCGGAGAGGCCGGCGTCGGCGAGGGCGGCGCGGATCACCCGTTCCTGGGAGGGGCCGTTGGGGGCGGTCAGGCCGTTGGAGGCGCCGTCGGAGTTGACGGCCGAGCCGCGGAGCACGGCGAGGACCCGGTGGCCGTTGCGGCGGGCGTCGGAGAGCCGTTCCACGAGGAGCAGGCCCACGCCCTCCGACCAGCCGGTGCCGTCGGCGGCGGCGGAGAAGGACTTGCAGCGGCCGTCGGCGGAGAGGCCGTTCTGCCGGGAGAACTCCACGAAGGTGCTCGGTCCCGCCATCACGGTGACGCCGCCGGCCAGGGCCAGGTCCACCTCCCCCTGCCGCAGCGCGTTCGCGGCCAGGTGCAGCGCGACCAGCGAGGACGAGCAGGCGGTGTCGACGGTGATCGCCGGGCCCTCCAGGCCGTAGACGTACGCCAGCCGGCCGGAGACGACGCTGGAGGTGTTGCCGGCGAGGAGGAAGCCCTCGACCTCGCGGGGGGTGACGGGCAGCCGGGCGGCGTAGTCGTCGTACATGACGCCGGTGAAGACGCCGGTGCGGCTGCCGCGCAGGCCGGTCGGGTCGATCCCGGCGTCCTCGAAGGTCTCCCAGGCCGTCTCCAGGAGCAGCCGCTGCTGCGGGTCGGTGGCCAGGGCCTCGCGCGGCGACATGTCGAAGAAGGCGGCGTCGAAGAGGTCGGCCTCGTGCAGGAAGCCGCCGTGCCGGGTGTAGCTGGTGCCGGGGTGGTCGGGGTCGGGGTGGTAGAGGCCGTCCAGGTCCCAGCCGCGGTTGGCCGGGAACTCGGAGATCACGTCCCGGCCGTCGCGGACGAGCCGCCACAGGTCGTCGGCGGAGCGGACCCCGCCGGGGAAGCGGCAGGCCATGCCGACGATGGCGATGGGCTCGTCGGCGCGGGGGCCGGTCCGCCGGGTCCGGCCGGCGCCGGCGCGGGGCCCGGCGGCCTCGGCGGAGGAGGCGGCGAGGAAGCGGGCCAGGGCCTCCGGGGTGGGGTGGTCGAAGACCAGGGTGGCGGGCAGTTGCCGGCCGGTGGCGGCGCCCAGGCGGTTGCGCAGGTCGACGGCGGCGAGCGAGTCGAAGCCCTGCTCGCGGAAGGCCTTGTCCAGGTCGAGCAGGTGCGGGCCGGCCAGGCCGAGGACGGCGGCGGTGTGGGTCCGTACGACGTCCCGGGCCTGCTTCTCCGTGAGGACGGTGCCGGCCGGTCCCGCGGGGGTCGCGGCGGCCGGCTTGCGGCGCCGGCCGGCCAGGCCGGTCAGCAGGACCGGTACGGGGGCGGTGGCGGGGATCCCGGAGAGCCGGAGGGCGGCGGGGACGGGCAGGGCCGCGTCGCCGGTGACCGCGCGGTCGAAGAGGGCGAGGCCCTGGTCGGCGGTGAGGGGGGCGATGCCGGCGCGGGTCCAGCGGTCGAGGTCGGCGGTGCCGAGGGACCGGCCCATGCCCTCCTCCCACAGGCCCCAGGCGAGCGAGGTGCCGGGCAGGCCGGCGGCCCTGCGGTGCGCGGCCAGGGCGTCCAGGTAGGCGTTGGCGGCGGCGTAGTTGGCCTGGCCGGCGGTGCCGAGCAGGCCGGAGACGGAGGAGAAGAGGACGAAGGCGTCGAGCCGGAGGTGCGCGGTCAGCTCGTGGAGGTGGCGGGCGCCGTCGGCCTTGACGCCCATGACGGTGCGGACGCGTTCCTCGGTGAGCGCCGTGACGGTGGCGTCGTCGAGGACGCCGGCGGTGTGGACGACGGCGGTGAGCGGGGCGTCGGCGGGCAGGCCGTCGATCAGGCCGGCGAGCGCCGCGCGGTCGGTGACGTCGAGGGCGACCGCGCGGGCGCCGTCCAGCTCCGCCAGGAGGGCGGCGGCGCCGGGCGCGTCGGGGCCGCGGCGGCTGACGAGGAGGAGGTTGCGCAGGCCGTGCCGGTGGTGGAGGTGGCGGGCGATCAGGGCGCCGAGGCCGCCGGTGCCGCCGGTGACGAGGACGGTGCCCGCGGGGTCCCAGCCGAGGCCGGCGGGGCCGTCGTCGGTGCCGGGGGCGGTCCTGGCCAGCCGGGGGACGAGGAAGGCGCCGTCCCGCAGGGCGAGTTGCGGCTCCCCGGTGCGTACGGCCGCGTCGGCGGCGGCGTGGACGTCGGCGGCGCCGGCCGGGTCGGCGTCGACCACGACGATCTGGTCGGGGTACTCGCTCTGGGCGGTGCGCGCCAGGCCCCAGACGGCGGCGGCGGCCGGGTCGGCGACCGGGTCGCCCGGGGCGGTGGCGACGGCGTCGCGGGTGACGAGGACGAGCCGTTCGGCCGGGTCGTGCTCGCCGGTGACCCACTCCTGGACCGCGCCGAGGGCCCGGGCGACGGCGGCGGCCGGGTCCCCGGCCGGGGCGAGCTCGACGACGGTGGGCGGCACGGGGGCGTCGGCGGCCGGGGCGGCGGGCGCGGGGCGCCAGACCACCTCGTACAGCGGGTCGGCGGCGGCGCCCGGGGTCGCGGCCCGCAGGGTGATGCCGTCGACGGTGGCGACGGGGGCGCCCGTCGCGTCGGTGAGCAGCAGGGCGTGGGTGTCGGGTCCGGCGGGGGTGATCCGGGCCCGCAGCCCGGCGCCCGGGGCGACGGCGCGGTGGACGCGCACGCCGCTCCAGACGAACGGCAGGCGGGTGCCCTCCCCGCCGTCGGCCAGGCCGAGGACGAGGGGGTGGAGCACGGCGTCCGTCAGGGCGGGGTGGAGCAGGAAGCCGTCCCCGGCGCCGAGGTGCTCCTCCGGGAGCCGGATCTCGGCGTACAGGGCGTCGCCGTCCCGGTGGACGGCCCGCAGGCCGCGGAAGAGGCCGGCGTAGGCGTAGCCGCGGCCGGCGAGGAGTTCGTACGCGTCCTCCACCGGCACCGGTTCGCCGGGCGGCGGCCCTTCGGGCAGGCCGGCCGGGTCGGGGTCCGGGGCGGGGCCGGGGTCCCGGAGCAGGCCGGAGGCGTGCCGGGTCCACTCCCGCTCGCCGTCGCGCCGGGAGTGGACGGTCAGTTCGCGTTCGCGGACGGTCACCTGGATCGCGACCGGGCCGGTGGCGGGGAGGGCGAGCGGGGTCTCCAGGGTCAGGTCCGCCACCTCGGGCAGGCCGACCCGCTCGCCCGCGAGGAGGGCGAGCTCCAGGAAGGCCGTGCCGGGCAGCAGGGTGGTGCCGCCGACCACGTGGCCGGCGAGCCAGGGGTGGTCGCCGAGCGAGACGGTGCCGGCCAGCACGACCTCGTCGCGGTCGACCAGTTCGACCACCGAGTCGAGCAGCGGGTGTCCGGAGGCGGCGCGCGCGGGGCGCGGCGGCAGCCAGTAGCGGTCCCGGAGGAAGGGGTGGGTGGGTTCGGCGCCGTGGACGCGCGCCAGGGCGGCCCGCAGGACGTCCGGCTCGGAGCCGGTCGAGCGGCCGAGCGGGACGACCCGGGTGATCCCGGCGGAGCGGATGAGCGGGGTGAGCGCGGCGGACGGGCCGGCCTCGACGAAGAGGGCGGCCCCGGCCTCGCGGAGGGCGGTGACGGCGTCGTGGAAGCGGACGGTGCCGCGGATCTGGGCGGCCCAGTGCTCGGCGTAGCCGGAGGTGTCGGCGGGGAGCGGGCGGCCGGTCACCGTGGAGACGACCGGGAGGGCCGGCGGCCGGTGGTCGACGGTCCGCGCCACCGCGCGGAACTCGTCGAGGACCTCGTCCATGTGCGGGGAGTGGAAGGCGTGGCTGACGGTCAGCCGGGTCACCCTGCGGCCCCGCTCCCGCCAGCCGGCGGCCACGGTCTCGGCGGCCTCGGCGTCGCCGGCGATCACCACCGACACCGGTCCGTTGACGGCGGCGACGACGACGCCGTCGACCAGGCTGCCGGTGATCTCGTCCTCGGTGGCCTCGACGGCGATCATGGCGCCGCCGGAGCGGGCCCGCTGCATCAGCCGGCCGCGCGCGGCGACCAGCTTCGCCGCGTCCGGCAGCGAGAAGACGCCGGCCACGTAGGCGGCCGCCAGCTCGCCGATGGAGTGCCCGGCGAGCAGGTCGGGGACGAGGCCCTCCGCCATGGCGGCCTCGGCTAGGGCCACTTCGAAGGCGAAGAGCGCCGGCTGGGTGTAGCGGGTCTGGTGCAGCGCCGGGTCGTCGCCGAACATCAGCTCCTTGAGCGGCCGGTCGAGGTGGGGCTCGAAGGCGGCACACACCTCGTCGAGGACGCGGGCGAAGACCGGGGAGTGGGCGTGGAGTTCGCGGCCCATGCCGGGGCGCTGGGCGCCCTGGCCGGTGAACACCAGGGCGGTGGGGGTCCGTTCGCCCTCTTCGAGGACGACGTGGGCGTTGGTGCCGCTGATGCCGAAGGCGGAGACGGCGGCGCGCCGCGGGCGGTCGGTCCGCTGCCAGGGCCGGGCCTCGGTAAGCAGTTCGACCCGGCCCGACGTCCAGTCCACGCGGCTGGTCGGCACCTCGGCGTGGAGGCTGCGCGGCAGCACCTCGTGGCGCATGGCCTGGACGGCCTTGATGACGCCGGCGACGCCGGCGGCGGCCTGGGTGTGGCCGATGTTCGACTTCAGCGAGCCCAGGTGGAGCGGGGCGTCGCGGTCCTGTCCGTAGGTGGCGAGGATCGCCCCGGCCTCGATGGGGTCGCCGAGGGAGGTGCCGGTGCCGTGGGCCTCCAGCAGGTCCACGTCCTTGCCGGTCAGGCCGGCGTCGGCGAGGGCGGTGGTGATGAGGCGCTGCTGGGAGAGGCCGCTGGGGGCGGTCAGACCGTTGGAGGCGCCGTCGGAGTTGACGGCCGAGCCGCGGATCACGGCGAGGACCGGGTGGCCCTGGGCGCGGGCGTCGGAGAGGCGCTCCAGGGCCAGCATGCCGACGCCCTCGGCCCAGCCGGTGCCGTCGGCGGTGTCCGAGAAGGGCTTGCACCGTCCGTCGGCGGCCAGGCCGTGCTGCCGGGAGAACTCCTCGAACATGCCGGGGGTGGCCATGACGGTCACGCCGCCGGCGAGCGCCGCCGTCGCCTCCCCGGACCGCAGGGCCCGGACCGCGAGGTGCAGGGCGACGAGCGAGGAGGAGCAGGCGGTGTCGACGGTGAGGGTGGGGCCGACGAGGCCGAGCTGGTAGGCGATGCGGCCGGAGAGGACGCTGGTGGTGGTGCCGGTCAGGACGTAGCCGGCGACCTCGTCGCCCGCCTCGTGCATCCGGGGGCCGTAGTCGGAGGCGGTGCCGCCGACGAAGACGCCGGTGCGGCTGCCGCGCAGCGTCTTCGGGTCGATGCCGGCCCGCTCCAGGGCCTCCCAGGAGGTCTGGAGCAGCAGCCGCTGCTGCGGGTCCATGGCCAGCGCCTCGCGGGGCGAGATGCCGAAGAAGGCCGGGTCGAACTCGGCGGCGCCGGTGAGGAAGCCGCCGACCCGGGAGTAGCCCTCGCCGAAGGTCCAGCCGCGGTCGTGGGGGAAGGCCCCGACGACGTCCCGCTGTTCGGCGACGACCCGCCACAGGTCCTCGGGCGACTCGACGCCGCCGGGGAAGCGGCAGGCCATGCCCACGATGGCGATCGCGTCCTCGTCGCCGCCGGCGCCGGTCCGGGCGCGCGGGGCCGGGGCGGACGCGGCGGGGCGGCGCGCGCCCGGCTCGATCCCGGTCTCGGCGAGGTGGGCGATGAGTTCCTGGGGGGTGGGGTGGTCGAAGAGCAGGCCGGGGGCGAGGGTCCGGCCGGTGGCGGCGGAGAGGTTCTCGATGAGTTCCACGGTCATCAGCGAGGAGAAGCCGAGGTCGCGGAAGTTGGTGTCCAGTTCGACGGCGTCCGGGTCGGGGGCGCCGAGCGCCGCCGCGACCTCCGCCTTGACCAGGGCGGCCGCGTCGATGGCCGTCCCGGGGGCGTCGGGGCCGGGGTCGCGGCGGGCGGCCGGGTCGGTGCCCGTCCAGTACCGCTCGCGCTGGAAGGGGTAGCCCGGCAGCCGCACCCGCCGGGCCCCCAGCTCCGCGTAGGCCGCCGTCCAGTCGACGTCCTCGCCGCGCACGAACGCCTCGGCGGTCTCGGCGACTCCGGCGTCCCCGAAGCGCTCGGCGCGCCCGGCGCCGGCGGTGTCAGTGGCGTCGGTGTCCGTGGCGCCGGCGGCGTCGGTGGCCTCGGTGTCCGTGGCGCTGGCGGCACCGGCGGCCTCGGTGGCGTCGGTGTCCCGCCGGGTGAGCACGTGGGGCGCGGGGGTGCCCGCCGCGAGGGCGTCGAGGCCGGTACGCAGCTCCTCGGCGTCCGCGGCGAGGACGACGGCCCGGTGCCGGAACGCCGTCCGGGTCGTCGCCAGGGAGAAGCCGAGGTCGTACGGGTGGTGCCCGGCGTCCCGGAGGAGGGCGGCGTGCGCGCGCAGCGCCGCCGGCGTCCGGCCCGAGACGGGCACCGGCACGGCGCGGCCCGGGGCCGCGTCCGCCGGGGCGGCTTCCCCGGCCGGGGGTCCGGCGGGGGCCGGGGGCTCGGCGAGGACGACGTGGGCGTTGGTGCCGCCCATGCCGAAGGAGGAGACGCCGGCGACGAGCGGACGGTCGGGGCGCGGCCAGTCGGCGAGGGCGGTGGGGACCCGCAGTCCGAGGTCGTCGAGCGGGATGGCGGGGTTGGGCGTCTCGAAGTTGAGGCTCGCGGGGACGCGGCGGTGGCGGATGGCGAGGACGGCCTTGAGGAGGCCGGTGATGCCGGCGGCGCCTTCGAGGTGCCCGATGTTGGTCTTGACCGAGCCGACGAGGAGCGGGTCGCCGTCCCGGCCGGTGCCGTCCGCCGTCCGCCCGCCGAAGACGGCGCCGAGCGAGGCCGCCTCGATCGGGTCCCCGACCGGGGTGCCGGTGCCGTGCAGCTCCACGTACTGGACCTGTTCGGGGGCGGTCCCGGCGCGCCGCAGCGCGGCCCGGATCACCCGCTCCTGGGCCTGGGGGCTCGGCACGGTCAGGCCGGGGGTGGCGCCGTCGTTGTTGACGGCGCTGCCGCGGATCACCGCGTAGACGTCGTCGCCGTCGGCGAGGGCGGTCGACAGCGGCTTGAGGACCAGCACGACGGCGCCCTCGCCGCGGACGTATCCGTTGGCGCGGGCGTCGAAGACGTAGCTGCGGCCGTCGGGCGAGAGGCCGCCGAAGCGCTTCGCGCCCAGCGCGCCCTCGGCGAGGAGGTTGAGGTTGACGCCGGCGGCGAGGGCGACGGGCGACTCGCCCGAGCGGACGCTCTGGGCCGCCAGGTGGACCGCGACGAGCGAGGAGGACTGGGCGGTGTCCACGACGACGCTCGGTCCGCGCAGGTCCAGGGCGTAGGAGACCCGGTTGGCGATGACGCCCCGGTGGGTGCCGGTGTTGGTGTGCTGGGTGATCGCGCCGTCGCCGCCGCTGAGCACCAGGCCGGCGTAGTCGTCGCGGAGCGAGCCGACGAAGACGGAGGCGGCGCTGCCCGCCAGGGCGGCGGGGACGATCCCGGCGTCCTCCAGGGCCGACCAGGCGAGTTCGAGGACCAGGCGCTGCTGCGGGTCCATGGCGGCGGCTTCCCGCGCGGAGATGCCGAAGAACGCGGCGTCGAAGTCGCCGACCCCGTCCAGGAACGCCCCGAAGCGGGCTCCGTCCTCGAATCCGACCGAGCCCGATATTCCGTCCCGCCGGTCCTCCGGTACGTCGGTGACGGCGGTGCGACCCTCTCTCAGGAGCTCCCAGAAATCGTTTTTCCCGGCCGCTCCGGGCAACCGGCAAGACATTCCGACGATCGCGACGGAATCGTCGCGAACATCCCCGTGACCGTCATGTCCTGTCGTCATGTGAGAGCTCTTTCCTCGATGAGTTCAGAAAGCTTCAGAATTTTTCCGGGCGCGTGGTGCGCGTGTGCGGTCCTTTCCGCGCGCGTGCTCCGCGCCCGGAATTCCCCGGGGACCGGCGGTTCCCCCGGCGGCCGGACTATCCGGCCGCGGTCCCCGGCGCGAGGGCGGCGCCGTCCTGGGCCCGCAGCACCGCGAGCAGGTCGCGCAGGCCGGCCTCCAGCCGGTCGATCTCGGCGTCGGTGATGTGGACGGACGGTTCGAGCCGGAGCGTGTCCGTGGCGCTGGCCGTCGGCAGGACGCGCAGGTCGTGGACGCGCAGCAGGTAGCCGGAGAGCGCGTACCCGAGCAGCCCGGCGCGGGCCTGCTCGGCGATCGGGGCGGAGGCGGAGCCGGACTGGTCGCGGAAGGCGAGGCCGATCATCAGGCCCCGGCCGCGGACCTCCTCGACGACGTCGGGGAAGTCGTCGAGGAGGCCGCGCAGCATCTCCTGGAGGCGGGCGCCGCGCTCGGCCGCCTTGCGGTAGGCGGCGCCGCCGTCCGCCTCCAGGAGGTCGACGGTGCGGGTGGCGATGAGGGTGGAGAAGGCGTCCTTGGCGAAGGTCGAGCTGTGGACGAGCTCGAACTCCTCGCGGTAGCGGGAGGAGCGGATCAGGGTCAGCGCCGTCTTGGCGAGGCCGCCGCCGAGGCTCTTGGCGAGCGTGATGTAGTCGCCCCGCAGGCCGAGCGGGGCGGCGGCGAAGAAGGTGCCGGTGCGGCCCATGCCGCTCTGCACCTCGTCCACGACGACCGGGCAGTCCACGGTGGCGCAGGCGTCCTGGACGCGCCGGACGGTCTCCCGGTCGAAGGGCCTGATCCCGGCCTCGCCCTGGACGGGTTCGAGGAGGAAGGCGGCGATGACCGGCAGGTCGCGCTCCACGACGCGGACCGTGCCGGCGTCGGAGGCGAGGGCGAAGAGGGTCCTGCGCTCCGCCTCGACGGCCTTGGCCGGCCCGTCCGGCTCGTGCACCGGCACGAACCGGCACTGCGCGGCCAGCGCGCCGAAGGGGGTGCGGAAGCCGGCGTTGTGGGTGAGCTGGACGCTGCCGACGAGCTTGCCGTGGAAGGAGCCCTCGGGGGCGAGGAAGACGGGCGCGGCGGTGGCGGTGCGCTCGGCGTTGATCCGGCGCAGCCCGTCGATCACCGCGTCGAGCGGGGCCCCGTCGGGCAGTCCGGCCTCGGCGGCGAGCCTGCGGTGGGTCTCGTCGGCGAGGAGCGCGGCGCCGCCCGCCGCGGCGGCCCGGGCCCGGTCGACGGAGGCGTCGATCTCGGCCGCCAGCGCGGCCGCCTTCATGCCCCGGTCGAGCTCGGCGTGCTTCATCGCGATCTCGACGGCCTCGGCGCCGCTGTTCGCGAAGATCGCGGCGTACTCCTCGGTGGCGCCGAGCTCGCGCTTGACGATCGCGTCGATCCTCAGCGCGAGGTCGTTGGCGTAGGGGTGGCGGGAGAACTGCGCGTGCACCGGGACGCCCCGGTCGAGGAGCTCCTTCGCGTAGGCCACGAGCTCGGGGGCGTTGTGCCCGAGGATGGTCGAGCCGTAGCCGCCGACCAGGTCGAGGACGGCCTTCTCGCGTCCCTCCGCGTCCCGGCGGAAGAGCGTGTCCTTCTCCGCCCGGACGTATTCGACGCCCAGTCCGAGGGAGGCCAGCAGGCCCCCGAGATACGCCTCCGCGAGCTCGCGCCCTGCTGTTTCCGGTGCTTCCGGGCTCATATTCGATCCGCTCCCCAGCCGATACGGTCCACTGCGTCTGGAACCGTAGCGACGGGCCGTAACGGCCCTGTAATCCGTCACTCACTGGCACAGAAGCAGGCAGTCACCGGACGTCCGCCGGCGGGCCGCGAACGATGGATTACCGGGCGCCGGAAGAAGCCGGGCGACAATGCGAGAACTGCGAATCGCAGGAGTTTTTCTCCGGGAAAGGAAATGACGACCGTGCACGGTGCAGAGGAGTCGGCGGCCACCTCCCCAGAGGCGATCCGGGGAGCCGGGGCGATCCAGGGAGCTGAGGGCGCGTGAGCACTGACGAGAACCAGCTCCGCCAGTACCTCAAGCGCGCTGTCGCCGAGGCGCACGCCGGACGCAGGCGGCTGCGGGAGATCGAGGAGAAGGAGCGGGAGCCCATCGCGATCGTCGGGATGGCCTGCCGCTACCCCGGCGGCGTCGACTCGCCGGAGCGCCTGTGGCAGCTCGTCACCGAGGGCGTGGACGCGGTGACCCCCTTCCCCGAGCACCGGGGCTGGCCGCTCGACCGGCTCTACGACGCGGACCCCGACCGGGTCGGCACGTCCTACACCGACCAGGGCGGCTTCCTGCACGACGCCGACGGCTTCGACCCGGAGTTCTTCGGCATGTCGCCGCGGGAGGCGCTGGCCACCGACCCGCAGCAGCGGCTGCTCCTGGAGACGGCCTGGGAGGCCTTCGAACGGGCCGGGATACCCGCCGACTCGGTGCGCGGCAGCAGGACCGGCGTCTTCGTCGGCTCGATGTACCACGACTACGGGGCCCGCCCCCACCTGCCGCCGGAGGAGTTCGAGGGGTACCTGTACAGCGGGAGCGCGGGCAGCGTGGCCTCGGGCCGGCTCTCGTACGTCTTCGGCCTGGAGGGTCCGGCCGTCACCGTCGACACCGCCTGTTCCTCCTCGCTGGTCGCCCTCCACCTCGCGGCGACGGCGCTGCGCCGGGGAGAGTGCGACCTGGCCCTGGCCGGCGGGGTGACGGTGATGTCGACGCCGCAGGCGTTCGTCGAGTTCTCCCGGCTGCGCGGCCTGTCGGCCGACGGGCGCTGCAAGTCCTTCGCCGCCTCGGCCGACGGCACCGGCTGGGCCGAGGGCGCCGGCCTGCTCCTGGTGGAGCGGCTCTCCGACGCCCGCCGCAACGGCCACCGGGTCCTCGCCGTGGTCTCCGGCTCGGCGGTCAACCAGGACGGGGCGAGCAACGGGCTCAGCGCCCCCAACGGCCCCGCCCAGGAGCGGGTGATCCGCCAGTCGCTCGCCAACGCGGGCCTGTCGGCCGCCGACATCGACGTGGTCGAGGCGCACGGCACCGGCACCCCGCTCGGCGACCCGATCGAGGCCAACGCCCTGCTCGCCACCTACGGGCAGGCCCGGCCGGAGGGCCGGCCGCTCATGCTGGGCTCGCTGAAGTCGAACATCGGGCACACCCAGGCCGCCGCCGGCGTCGGCGGCGTCATCAAGATGGTCCAGGCCATCCGGCACGGCCTGATGCCGAGGACGCTGCACGCCGAGGAGCCCACGCCGCACGTCGACTGGGACACCGGCGCGCTGGCGCTGCT
The DNA here is from genome assembly GCF_040636735.1 of Streptomyces sp. NPDC035033. Classification (NCBI taxonomy): domain Bacteria; kingdom Bacillati; phylum Actinomycetota; class Actinomycetes; order Kitasatosporales; family Streptomycetaceae; genus Streptomyces; species Streptomyces sp. NPDC035033. The sequence continues at coordinate 19,780 of NZ_JBEZUZ010000048.1, forward strand.
CACCGAGGCGCGGGAGTGGCCGGACCTCGACCGTCCGCGCCGGGGCGCCGTCTCCGCCTTCGGGTTCAGCGGCACCAACGCGCACGTGATCGTGGAACAGCCGCCGCTGCCCGTCCCCGAGGAGGGGGAGGAGGCCGCGTCGCCGGCGCCGTCCGGCGGGCGGCGCGCGCCGGTGCCGCCGGCGCCGGTCCTGCCGTACGTGCTGTCGGCGCGCTCCCCCGAGGCGCTGCGCGCCCAGGCCCGCCGGGTCGCCGCGCTCCTCGCCGAGCGGCCCGGCCTCGACCTCACCGACCTGTCGTACGCGCTGGCCACGACCCGGACGGCGCTGCGGCACCGGGCGGTGACGCTCGCGGGCGACCGGGACGGGCTCCTCGCCGGGCTGACCGAGTTCGCCGAGGAGGGCACCGGAGCCGTCCTCGGCGCCAAGGGCGAGGGCAAGCTCGCCTTCATGTTCACCGGCGGCGGCGCCCAGCGCGTCGGCATGGCCCGTGAACTGGCCGCGTCCTTCCCGGCGTTCGCGACCGCCTTCGACGAGGTCTGCGACGCGCTGGACGAGCACCTGCCCCGGCCGCTGCGCGAGGTGATCGCCACCGGCGACGAGCTGGACCAGATCGACTACACCCTCGCCGCCCTCTTCGCCGTCGGCGTGGCGCTCTTCCGCCTCCTGGAGACGTGGGGGGTGCGCCCCGACTACCTGGTGGGCCACTCGACGGGCGAGCTGATCGCCGCGCACCTGGCGGGCGTGCTGTCGCTGGCCGACGCCGCCGTCCTGGTGACCGCGCGCGGCCGGCTGATGCGGTCGCTGCCGGAGGGCGGCGCCATGGTCGCCGTCGAGGCGACCGAGGAGGAGGTGCGCGAGACCCTGGACGCCGAGGGGCGGGCCGTCGTCGGGACCGTCAACGGCCCGCGCGCGGTGGTGCTCTCGGGCGACGAGGACGCCGTCCACGCGGTCGCGGCCCTCTGGAAGGAGCGCGGCCGGTCCGTCAAGGTCCTGCCGATCCTGCGCGCCTCGCACTCGCACCGGATGGACCCGATGCTGGACGAGTTCCGGGCCATCACCGAGGAACTCACCTTCCACCGGCCGAAGTTCGGGATCGTCTCCACGGTGACCGGCGAGGTCGAGTCCGGTGACCGCTGGACCTCCGCCGCGTACTGGGTGGACCAGATCCGCAACCCGGTGCGCTTCCTCGACGCGGTCCGCACCCTGGAGGCGGAGGGCGTGACCACCCTCCTGGAGCTGGGGCCCGACGGCGTCCTGTCGGCGATGGCGGCGGCGAGCGCCGAGCGCGAGGACACGCTGGCGATCGCCGCGATGCGCCGGAACAAGCCGGAGCCGCGGACCCTGGTCGGCGCCCTCGCCACGCTGCACGCGCGGGGCGTGCCGGTCGACTGGCGGGCCTTCTTCGACGGGTCGGGGGCGGAGCCGGTCGAGCTGCCGACGTACCCCTTCCAGCGCGAGCGGTACTGGCTGGACCCGCTGGCCGGTCCGGCGGACGGGGCCGCCGGGCCCGACGGGCCGGGCCGGGTGCTCGCCGCCCTGCACCGGGTCGGCTGGGTCCCGGACGAGGTGCCGCCCGCCGCCGGCGCGCCGGTGTGGGCCCTGCTCGCGCCGGACTCCGACGGCCCGTCCGCCCACCGGGACCTGGCGTCCTTCGCGGACGCCCGCGCGGCCGGAGGCGCGTACGACGCCCTCGTCGTGCCGGTGGCCGGCGGGGGCCCGGGAGCGGCGCCCGCGCGCGGGCCGGTCCTGGAGACCGCCCGGCTCCTGCGGGAGTGGCTGGCCGACGACCGGTTCGCCGGGGTCCGGCTGGTCCTCGTCACCCGGGGCGCGGTCGCCGTGACCGACGCCGAGGCGCCCGATCCGGCCGCCGCCGCCGTGTGGGGGCTGGTCCGCTCCGCCCAGTCGGAGGCCCCGGACCGGGTCCTGCTCGTGGACGCGGAGCCCGGTGCGGGATCCGCCCCGGCGGAGCCCGTGCCCCCGGCGCTCCTGGCGGCGCTGCTCGCCGCCGACGAGCCGCAGGCCGCCGTCCGCGAGGGGCACCTCTGGGTGCCCCGCCTGCACCGGCTCCGGCCGTCCGCCCTGCGCGGCGCGGGCACGGACCCGGTCTGGGACCCGGAGGGCACCGTCCTGATCACCGGCGGCACCGGCCTGCTCGGCGCCACCGCGGCCCGCCGGCTGGTCTCCGGACACGGCGTCACCAGCCTCGTCCTGGCGAGCCGTTCGGGCGCCGGGGCGGCGGGCGCCGAGGCCCTGCGGGAGGAGCTGACCGCCCTCGGCGCGACCGTCACCCTCGCCGCCTGCGACGTCTCCGACCGGGAGGAGCTCGCCGCGCTGCTCGCGGGGATCCCCGCCGACCGGCCGCTGCGCGGCGTCGTCCACGCGGCCGGCGTCCTGGACAACGGCCTGGTCACGACCGTGACGGAGGAGCGGCTCGACGCCGTCCTGCGGCCCCAGGCCGACGCGGCCCGCCACCTGCACGAACTGACCGCGGACGCCGGCCTGTCGGCGTTCGTGCTGTTCTCCTCGGCCGCCGGGCTCCTCGGCGGCCCCGGGCAGGGCGCCCACGCCGCCGCGAGCGGCTACCTCGACGGCCTCGCCCAGTACCGGCGGGCCCACGGCCTGCCCGCGGCCTCGCTGGCCTGGGGGCCGTGGGACGCCGACGGCGGCGTCAACGCGGGCCTGGGCGCGATCGACCGCGCCCGGCTCGCCCGCGACGGCTTCGGCACGATCGACGTGCCCGGCGGCACGGCCCTGTTCGACGCGGCCGTCACCGCGGACCTGCCCGTGGTGGCCGCCACCCCGCTCGACCTGGAGGTGCTGCGGGAGCTCGACCGGGTGCCGCCGCTGCTGCGGGCCCTGGTCCCCGCCCGCGTCCGTACCGCCGGGGACCGCGCCGAGGAGTCCGTGGCCGGGCGGCTGGCCGGCCTGACCGACGCCGAGCGCGCGGACGCCGTCCTGGAGCTGGTGCGCGGCCGGGTCGCCGCCGTCCTGGGCCTGGCCGACCCGGCGGCGGTCGATCCCGAACAGCCCTTCCGGGAGCTGGGGTTCGACTCCCTGACGGCGGTCGAGATGCGCAACCGGCTCAACGCGGTCACCGGTCTGCAGCTGCCGGCCACCTCGGTCTTCGACCACCCCACCCCGGCGCGGCTGGCCGCCTTCCTCCTCTCCCTCCTCGGCCCGGCGGACGCCGGACCGCCGCGCGCCGCCGCGCTGCTCGCCCTGGACGGCCTGGAGGCCGCCCTCGCCGGCGGGGACGGGGCGGCCGAGGCCGACCGCGACGAGATCACCGTCCGGCTCCAGACCCTCCTGTCCCGGTGGCTGGAGGCCGGCGCGCCGCCGCCGGACGGCGCCGGCGAGGAACCGGCCGACGCCCTGGAGGCGGCGTCGACCGCCGAACTCCTGGCCTTCATCGACAACGAGCTCGGCCGTGGCCGGGACTGACCCCGCCCGCCCCCAGGAACAGGTGGACCTCCCGATGGTGGATGAGAACAAGCTCGCCGAGTATCTGAAATGGGTCACCGCCGACCTGCGCAAGGCCCGGCAGCGGATCGCGGAGCTGGAGTCCGGCCGGACCGAACCGGTCGCGATCGTCGGCATGGCCTGCCGCTACCCCGGCGGGGTCCGCTCCGCCGAGGACCTGTGGCGGCTCGTCGCCGAGGGCCGGGACGCCGTCACCGGCTTCCCCGCCGACCGCGGCTGGGACGTCGAGGCGCTGTACGACCCCGACCCGGACGTCCCCGGCACGACGTACGCCCGGGAGGGCGGCTTCCTCGACGGCGCGACCGAGTTCGACGCCGGGTTCTTCGGGATCTCGCCGCGCGAGGCGCTCTCGATGGACCCCCAGCAGCGGGTGCTCCTGGAGACCGCCTGGGAGACCTTCGAGCACGCGCGGATCACCCCGGACTCCGTCAGGGGCTCCGACGTGGGCGTCTTCGTCGGCGCCGTGGAGCAGTCCTACCTGGGGCTCGACGGCCCGGCGGAGCTGGAGGGGTACCTCCTGACGGGGAAGCTCGGGGCGGTCGCCTCCGGCCGGCTCTCGTACTCCTTCGGCTTCGAGGGCCCCTCGATGACCGTGGACACGGCCTGCTCGTCGTCCCTGGTCGCCCTGCACCTCGCCGCGCAGTCGCTGCGGTCCGGCGAGTCGGCCCTGGCGCTCGCGGGCGGGGTGATGATCGCCGGCACCCCCGGCGGCTTCGTCGACTTCTCCCGGCAGCGCGGCCTCGCCCCCGACGGGCGGTGCAAGTCCTTCGCGGCGGCGGCCGACGGCACCAGCTGGTCGGAGGGGGTCGGGCTGCTCCTGCTGGAGCGGCTCGGCGACGCGGTGCGCAACGGGCACCGGGTGCTGGCCGTGCTGCGCTCCTCGGCGGTCAACTCGGACGGCGCCTCCAACGGCCTGACCGCGCCGAGCGGCCCCTCCCAGGAGCGGGTGATCAGGGCCGCGCTCGCCGCCGCCCGGCTCGACGCGGCCGACGTGGACGCCGTCGAGGCGCACGGCACCGGGACCCGGCTCGGCGACCCCATCGAGGCCCAGGCGCTGCTGGCCACCTACGGCGCCGCGAACGGCCGGGAACACCCCCTGTACCTGGGCTCCCTGAAGTCGAACATCGGGCACTCGGTGGCGGCGGCCGGCGTCGGCGGCGTGATCAAGATGGTGCAGGCGATCCGGCACGGCGAGCTGCCCCGCACCCTGCACCTCGACGAGCCGACCCCGCTGGTCGACTGGTCGGCGGGGGCGGTCGAGCTGCTCGGCGAGGCGCGGCCGTGGCCGAGGACGGGCCGGCCGCGCCGGGCGGCGGTCTCCTCCTTCGGCGTCAGCGGCACCAACGCGCACGTCATCATCGAGCAGGCGCCGGCCGAGCTCCCGGCGGAGCCGGCGGACGGGGCGCCGGTGCGGGTGCCCCCGTTCCTGCCGCTGCCGCTGTCGGCCGCCTCCCCGGCGGCCCTGGCCGCGCGGGCCCGGGACCTGGTCGCCCTCCTGGAGGAGGGCCCCGTGCCGGCCCCGGCGGACCTGGCCCTCTCCCTGGCCACGACCCGTGCCGCGCTCCCCCACCGGGCGGTGGCGGTCGGCTCGGACGTGCCGTCGCTGCTCGCCGCGCTCCGGCCGCTCGCCGACGGCGGGGCGCGCCCCGCGCCGGCCGCGGCCCGGGACGGCGGCAGGCTCGCCTTCCTCTTCACCGGCCAGGGCGCCCAGCGGACCGCCATGGGCCTCGGCCTGTACGCGGAGTTCCCGGCGTACGCGGCGGCGTTCGACGCCGTGTGCGCGGAGCTCGACCCGTACCTGGACGTCCCGCTGCGCCGGGTGATCGAGGACGGGACCGGACTGGACCGGACCGGGTACGCCCAGCCGGCGCTGTTCGCGATGGAGGTCGCCCTCTTCCGGCTCTTCGCGTCGTGGGGGATCGTCCCGGACGTCCTCGTGGGGCACTCGATCGGCGAACTCGCCGCCGCCCACGTGGCCGGGGTGCTGTCGCTGCCCGACGCGGCGGCCGTGGTGGCCGCCCGGGGCGGGCTGATGCAGGCCCTGCCGGAGGGCGGCGCGATGGCCGCGCTCCAGGCCACCGAGGAGGAGCTGGCGCGGCTGCTGCGGGACCACCCCGGCGCGACGCTCGCCGCCGTCAACGGCCCGGTGTCCACGGTGGTGTCCGGGGAGCGCGCGGCGGTCGGGGAGATCGCCGCGACGGTCCGTTCCTGGGGCCGCCGCGCCAAGGAGCTGACGGTCAGCCACGCCTTCCACTCGCCGCTCATGGACCCGATGCTGGAGGAGTACGGGCGGGTCCTGCGGAAGGTCACCTTCCGCCCACCGGCCGTCCCCCTCGTCTCCACGCTGACCGGCCGGCCCGCCACCGCGGAGCAGCTGTGCTCGCCGGAGTACTGGGTCGACCAGGTGCGGCGGCCGGTCCGCTTCCACGACGCGGTCCGCACCCTCGCCGGGCAGCACGTGACCGCCGCCCTGGAGCTGGGCCCGGCCGGGGTGCTCTCGGCCCTGGTCGCCGCGGCGGCCCCGCTGACGCCCGTGCCGGCCGTCCGGAAGGGCCCGGACGAGGCGCGCGACGTGGTCGCGGCGCTGGGCGGGCTCTGGTCCGCCGGGGTGGCCGTGGACTGGGCGCCGTTCTTCGCCGGCTCCGGGGCGCGGCCGGTGGACCTGCCGGCGTACCCCTTCCAGCGGGAGCGGTACTGGGTGACGCACACCCCGTCGGCGGCCGCCGGCGGGGCGGTCGAGGAGGCGGTCTTCGGGGTCGGCTGGACGGAGCCCGCCCCGGCCGGACCGGCCGCCCCGCCGGTCCTGGCGGCCCTGTGCCCGGACGGCTCCGGCCCCGCCGGCCTGCCGGAGCCCGCCGCCGGCGTCTTCCGGGACGTGGCGGAGGCGCTGGCCGCGCCGCCCGCGTACGACGCCCTGCTCGTCCCCCTCGTGCCCGCGCCGGACGGCTCCGTGCCGCGGCGGGCCGAGGAGACCGCGCGCCGGGCGCTGGCGCTGGTCCAGGAGTGGCTGGCGGACGAGCGGGCCGCCGGGATCCCGCTGGTCGTCCTGACCCGGGGGGCCGTCTCCGCCCGCCCGGACGGCACGGACCTCACGGACCTCGCGGCGGCGCCGCTGTGGGGCCTGCTCCGCTCGGCCCAGTCGGAGGCGCCGGACCGGATCGTGCTGGTCGACGTCGACGCGGAGGACGCCTCGGCGGCGGCCCTGCCCGCGGCCCTGGCGACCGGCCAGGGGCAGCTCGCCGTCCGCTCCGGGCGGGTGCTCGTCCCCGGCCTGGCCACCGTGTCCCGGGCGGGCACCCCGCCGCGCGGGAACGGGTGGCGCACCGACGGCACGGTGCTGATCACCGGCGGCACCGGGGCGCTCGGCGGCCTCTTCGCCCGCCACCTGGTCCGCGCCCACGGCGTCCGCAGGCTGCTGCTGGTCGGCCGGCGCGGGCCCGACGCGCCCGGGGCGGCCGCGCTCGCCGAGGAGCTCACCGCGCTCGGCGCCGAGGTGCGGATCGTCGCCCGCGACCTCGCCGACCGGGAGGAGACCGCCGCGCTCCTCGCCTCCGTCCCGGAGGAGCACCCGCTCACCGCGGTCGTGCACGCCGCCGGCGTGCTCGACGACGGCATGCTCCAGGACCTCACGCCGGAGCGGCTCTCCGCCGTCCTGCGGCCCAAGGTGCACGCCGCGTGGAACCTGCACGAGCTGACCCTCGGCCGGGAGCTGGACGCCTTCGTCCTGTTCTCGTCCGTGGCGGGCGTCATCGGCGGCACCGGCCAGGCCAACTACGCGGCGGCCAACACCTTCCTCGACGCCCTGGCCGCCCACCGGGCCGGCCTCGGGCTGCCGGCGGCCTCGCTGGCGTGGGGGCTGTGGGCGCACGAGGACGGCATGAGCGGCCACCTGACCCGTACCGAGCTCGACCGCATCGCCCGGTCCGGCCTGAGCACCATCACCGACGGGGCCGGTCCCGCCCTGATGGACCGGGCCCTGCTGGCCGCCCGGCCCGCGCTGGTGGTCACCCCGCTCGACCGGGCCGCGCTGCGCGCCCACGGCCGGCGGGCGCCGCTGCTGCTGCGCCGGCTCGTCGAGCCGGCCGACGGGGCCGAGGGCCGGGAGCCGGCCGGGGCGGAGCTGCTGCCGGAGCGGCTGGCGGGGCTGACGCCGGAGGACCGGGACGAGGCGGTGGCGGAGTTCATCCGCCGCGAGGTGGCGCTGGTGCTCGGGCACGCGGCGCCGGACTCGGTCGACCCCCGGCAGCGGTTCTCCGCGATGGGCTTCGACTCGCTCACCTCGGTGGAGCTGCGCAACCGGCTCGCCGAGGCCACCGGGCTCCGGCTGCCGCCCTCGCTGATCTTCGAGCACCCCACGCCGGAGGAACTGGCGGGCCGGCTGGGTGCGTTGCTGGGGGCCGCGTCCGACGGCGCCGAGGCGGCGCCGGCGGTCGACTTCGCCGCCGAGGTCCGCCTCGACGAGGACGTCCGGCCGTCCGGGGACGCCTCCCCGGTGGCCGCCGACCCCCGGGAGGTGCTGCTGACCGGCGCCACCGGCTTCCTGGGCGCCTTCCTGCTGCGCGACCTGATGCGCTCGACCCGGGCCGTGGTCCACTGCCTGGTGCGGGGCGCCGGCCCGGCCGAGGCGGCGGCCCGGCTGTGGGAGGGGCTCGCCTGGTACCGGGTGGCGGACGAGATCGACCCGGACCGGGTCCGCGTCGTCGTCGGCGACCTGTCCGCGCCCCGGCTCGGCCTGTCCGAGGAGGAGTTCGACGGGCTGGCCCGCCGGGCCGACGCCGTCTACCACGCCGGCGCGACGGTCAGCTGGGTCCGGCCGTACACCGCGCTCGCCGCGGGCAACGTGGGCGGCACCCGGGAGGTGCTGCGGCTCGCCGCGGCCCACCGGACCGTTCCGGTGCACTACGTGTCGACGACCGGCGTGTTCCCCGCGCCCGGCCCCGGCGCGGCCCCGGCCGGCGTGACGGACCCGACCGGGCCCGGGCACCTGCTGCACAACGGCTACCTGCAGAGCAAGTGGGTGGCCGAGCAGGTCATCGAGCTCGCCCGGGACCGCGGCCTGCCCGTCTCGGTCTACCGCGTGGACGTGGTCTGCGGCGACCGGGAGACGGGCGCCTGCCAGACCAAGGACTTCGTCTGGCTGAGCCTCAAGGGGCTGCTGGAGACCGGGGCGGTGCCGGAGAGCCTGGCCGGCGTCCTGCACATGGTGCCGGTGGACTACGTCAGCGGCGCGATCGTGACGCTGTCGCGGCGGGCGGACGCGGCGGGCCGGACCTTCCACCTCTACAACCGGCAGGACCAGACGTTCACCGAGCTCGTCGGCCACCTCCGCTCCCTCGGGTACGAACTGCCCGCGCTGGACTGGGAGTCGTGGTCGGCGCGGGTCCGCGCGGACCGGAAGAACGCGATGGTGCCGCTGCTCGACTCCTTCGAGGGCATGAACGCCGGGTCCGGCACGACGACCTACCCGCCGATCGACGTCTCGGAGACCGAACGGGCCCTCGCCGGCACCGGCCTCGTCTGTCCGCCGGTCGACCGCGACCTGTTCGCGACGTACGTCGACTTCTTCGTCCGGGCGGGGTATTTCCCGCCCGTCGGGGACCGCGCGGGGGAATGACCGGCCGAATCGAGCCGCCTTCCGGACTTCGGTCCGGAAGGCGGCTCGTTCTTTTCCCCGGGAATACCAACCACCTGACGGAAAAGGCCCGTTGGCGATTTCCGGGCCTCTTCCCTGTTGTAGTCTGCGGATATGGACAAGAAGGCCGCGACCGCACTGGTCGAGAAGTACATCGCGATGTGGAACGAGACGGACGAGGGGCCGCGGCGGGCTCTGGTCGACGAGGTCTTCACCCCGGAGGGCACCTACACCGATCCGGTGGCGGACGCGGCGGGCCCCGCGGCCATCGACGCGTACCTGGCCTCGGCGCAGAAGAACTTCCGGGGAATGCGGTTCACCTTCGGCACCGTCCTGGCGCACCACGACGCCGTGCACTTCACCTGGCGGGTCGGCCCCGACGGCCGGCCGCCGGTGGCCAGCGGCTCCGACGTGGCGTGGGTGGCGGAGGACGGCCGGATCGGCCGGCTGTACGGCTTCTTCGACGGCTTCTGAGCCCTTTCCCCCTCCCCCCTCCTCCCTCCCCCCTCCGCCCTTCCCTCTTCCCCGGGAGAACCGGCGGGGGGACCGGCACGCGGGTCAGGGGCCGTCCGCCCGGGCGCCGCCCGGCCGCAGCGCCACCAGGGTCCCGGCGACCGCGGCGGCCAGGATCAGGCCGGCCGCCGTCAGCGTCGCCCCGTCCGGGTCGAGCAGCGCCTGGCCGCGCAGCGCCTGCCAGAGGATCAGCGCGAAGACCGCGGCGTACGTGCCCGAGGCGAGCAGCACCAGCCGCAGCCGCACCCGGTCGTCGCCGAGCCGGGCGAAGCGCGGGGCGAGGAGCGCGAGCAGGAGGACGAGCAGCGGCAGGAGCTGGAGCGCGTGCATGCCGAAGAAGTGCGGCACCCGCAGGTCCCCGCCGGTCGTGGACCAGCCGGTCAGGGCCATGCCGGGGCCGCCGTCCGGGACGCCGACGCTGTGCGCGCCCACGATGTCGGTGACGCCCGCCTTCTGGCCCGGCGCCGGCCGGTCCATCAGGAAGCCGACGGCGGTCCCGGCCAGCGCGAGGACGATGCCGCAGCGCATCGCCCAGGCCGAGGCCCGGTCCGCCGGGCGGGTGCGGACCAGCAGCACCGCGAGGGTGAGGGTGGCCAGCCACAGCAGGACGACCGTCCCTCCCATCACGTTGTAGAGCGTCTCGTCCAGGGCGGTCGCGTAGTTGAAGTGGCTGCGCCTCCCCCGCGCCGCCTGCCCCGAGATGATCACGATCTCGATGACGCTGCCCACCGCGACGACCGTCCCCGCCCACCACACGAGGCGCCGGCGGTGGGGGACGAACGACGCCATCCACCCCAGGGTGAGGCAGAAGGCGGCGAAGGACAGCGCGAACTTGAACGGCTTGAGCCAGATCGGGGCGCCCATCAGGAAGCGGTCGTCGACGACGAGCCCCACGGCGGACACGAGCGCCGCGGGGACCATCAGCGCCGCCGCCAGGAGCAGCGGACGGTGCCACGACCGCCACGGGGCCGGCTCCGTCGCCGCCTCGGGCGGCGCGGAGCTCTTCGATGACAGGGACATGGGTTTCCTCGGGATCGGTCGGCCGGGTCAGCCGGAGACCCGTACGGGCAGCCGCCTCGGGCAGACGATCTGCATCGGGTCCTCGAACTCGACGCCGGCGGCGTGGTCCACGGTGATGGTCTCGAAGCGGTCGAACAGCATGTCGAGCGCGATCCGGCCCTGGAGCCGGGCCAGCGGCGCCCCGAGGCAGAAGTGGGCGCCGAGGCCGAAGGCGATGTGCCCGCTGGTGTCCCGGCGGAAATCGAAGCGGTCCGGGTCCGGGAAGCGCAGCGGGTCCCGGTTGGCGGCGCCGGACCAGAGCGTCACCAGCTCGCCCTCGCCGATCGTCCGCCCCAGCAGCTCGGTATCGGTGGTGGTGACGCGCGCCAGGCGGGAGAACGGCGGGTACAGCCGCATCAGTTCCTCGACGGCGTTGGGCAGCAGCTCCCGGTCGGCCCGCAGCGCGGCGAAGGCCTCGGGGTGGCGGTCGAAGGTGAGGACCGCGTTGCCGAGGAGCGCCATCGAGGCCGCGTGGCCGGCGAAGAGGGTGAGCCCGATCAGGCCGATCAGATCGCCGTCGCGCAGCGGCGCGTCGTCGATGGTGGCGCGGGTGAGCATGGTGATGACGTCGTCGCCGGGGTTCTCCCGGCGCCTGCGCACGTGTTCCAGGATGTAGGCGTTCATCTCCCGGATCGCGGGGACGATGTCGGCCGCCATCACCTCGGGCGGCACGGTCGCGGCGTCGAGGGCGCCCAGCGCGTCGCCCCAGCCCCGGTACATCGGGACGTCCTCGGCGGGCAGTCCGAGCATCTCGGCGACCACCAGGATCGGCAGCGGGTAGGCGACCTCCCCGATGAGGTCGAAGCCGTCCGAGCCGGAGACGCCGTCGAGCAGCGCGGCCATGGTGCGCTCGATCCGCCCGGCCAGGCCGGAGACGGCGCGCGGGGTGAAGGCGCCGCTGATCGCGCGGCGCAGCTTCTTGTGGTGCGGGGCGTCGCTGGTGACCAGGTTGCCCATGAGGAAGAGGTCGAAGTCGGGCTGCGGGTCGTTGTAGAGCGGGACCGTGTTCGAGGAGAAGGTGGTGGGGTCGGTCAGCACGCGGGTGATGTCGGCGTGCCGGAAGAGCTGCCAGCCGTACTCCTCGTCGTGGTGGATCGGGTGGTTCTCGTGCATCTCGCGGAACCAGGCGAACACCGCGTCCACCGGTTCGGTGACGGAGCGCTCCGGGGAGGTCGTCATGGTCACCCCTGTCGTGAGGTCGGAGGGTCGTGCGGTCCGGGGGTCACAGGCCGATCATCGAGCGGTAGACCCTGCGGTCGACCCGCGGTACGGCGACCCCGTGGGTGGCGGGCGCGGCGGCCGGCAGCGGGGCCAGCGTGGGCGAGCCGGCGACCCGCAGGCCGGACTCGATGGCCCCGTCCATGTAGCCGGTCCAGCCGAGGGCCAGGTCGTCGCCGCAGAACTTGATCCTGCCGAGCGGCCGGGCGATCGCCCGGTGCAGCGCGGTGAGCTGGCCGGGGGTGCGGTAGGCGGGGCCGCCGAGGGAGAACTCGTCGGCCTGCCAGTCGCAGACGGTGTACGAGCGCAGCGTCGCCGAGGGGACGATGCGGCGGACCGCGGCCTCCACGGCGGCGTGGCTGGCGAGGTTCAGGGTGGGATCGACGGTGAAGGCGACGACGGGGGCGTTGTCGTTCATCCGGCCCATGATGACGAAGGGGTGGTCCTCGGGCGCCTCGGCGAGGAAGCGGTCGGTGGGCGTCGCCAGGTCCAGCCAGACCTTCTTCTGCCGGGGGACGCCGTAGCCCTGCTCGGTGGCCGTCCGGTGGGCCTGCGGGAGGCCGGGGTTGAAGGTGATCCGCTTCCAGACGTTGACGGGGACGGCCATGACGACCTCGGCCGCGCAGTAGGAGAGGCCGGACCGGGTGACGACGGTGACCCGCCCGTTCTGCTCGGTGACGGAGGCGACCGGGGAGTTCAGCTTGAGGTCGGGGCGGCCGTCCGCGAGGATCGCGCCGGCCAGCGCGGCGGTGCCCCGCTCCATGCGGTAGGTGTTGATCCCGGAGAAGCCGGTGTAGTTCCAGCCCGACAGCGCCCACCACTGGGCGAGTTGGAGCAGGGAGCCGCGCGCGGTCGGCGCGCCGTACAGGCCGGTGGTGCTGGTCATCCGGATCTCGTCCTCGGGCGCGTAGGCCAGCTGGTCGAGCCGGTCGCGCAGCGAGAGCGCGTCGAGCGGGGTGATGAGGTCCTCGCGGGTGAACGGCGCGTAGGGCCGGGGGAAGTAGTCGCGGGAGCCCTCGAAGAAGGGCGTGAACAGCTCGCCCTGCCGGGTGTAGGCGGTGACCGGGTCGGACTCGGCGAAGCCGGTGGTGGTCGGCATGAGGACGCGCTCGGGTCCGGCGTCGGCGACGACGTTGAGCCGGTAGCGGGATATCTCGCGCCAGACGTGCGGCTGGAGCGGGTCGACCCAGGCGCCGCCGCGCTCGATCTCGTAGTCGTTGAAGCGGTCGGTCCAGGTGCGGCCGCCGATGCGGTTCCGGGCCTCCAGGAGGAGGACCCGGCGGCCCTGGGCCCGCAGTTCGCGGGCGGCGACGAGGCCGGCCAGGCCGGCGCCGACGACGATGCTGTCGTAGGTGGTCTGCGCGGTGAGGTCGGCGCTCTCGGCGGCCTCGGCGAGGGTGGGCAGGCCGGTGGCGAGCGCCGTGCCGGCGAGGGCGAGGCCACCCGTCCTCAGCGCGTTTCTGCGGGATATCGCCTGGCGGGTGACGGCCTTCCGGCCACGGTCGACGGACATGGTTGTTCCCCCGTGAAGGTGTGCTGTCGTGGTGTGTCGGTGCGGTGTGCTGACGGCGGGAGGCACAGCAGAGCCGGGAATCCGAGGCGCGAAGGGCGTCGTCCGGGTTCCCGGCTCTGTCCTGCCGGTGCGGGGCGCGGGATCAGGCGGAGGGCTTGCGGAACTGCTTGATCAGCGCGGCGTAGCTGTTCTCGGCGTCGCCGGCGGCGACGGCGCGGCGGGCCAGCTCCAGGAAGAAGCGGGGCAGTTCGGCGTTGACGCCGAGCGTCTCGCTCTCCTCGACGAGGTGCGTCATGCCGCCCACGTGGACGTTGACGGTGGCGTCGGTGGCCGGGTACTCGCCCGCGTCGATCTGCTGGGCGTAGGCGGAGGCGTACTCGGCGGTGACGTTGATCGCGGTGACGGCGAGCTCCGCGAAGGTGGACGCCTTGACGTTCGCGGTGCCGAGCAGCGCGGCGCCGTGCAGGAAGCTGTTGAGGACGCCCCACATGATGCTGAGCACGGAGAGGTCGTACAGGGCCGACAGGCCGTGGTCCTCGTCCAGGTAGACGGTCGCCTCCCCGCCGAGCACCTCCAGGGTGGCCCGGTGCTCCTCGAAGGCGGCCCGCGGGCCGGCGTACAGCAGGGTGGCCTCGGCGGTGCCGATCGCCTGGGGCAGGGCCAGGATGGCGCCGTCGAGGTAGGCGGCGCCGAGCTTCTCCGCCCACTCGGCGGTCTCGCGGGCCTGGGTGGAGCTGGCCGTGGTCAGGTTGACCAGGGTGCGGCCGGCGAGGGACTCGCCGACCGGGCCGAGGAGCTGGTGCACGGCGTCGTAGTCCGAGACGCAGACGACGACGAGCGGGCTCGCCTCGACGGCGCTCCCGACCGAGTCGGCGAGGACGGCGCCGCGGGCGACGAGCTCGTCGGCCTTGGCGGCGGAGCGGTTCCAGACGGTGGTGGGGTGGCCCTGGGCGAGGAAGGCCCCGGCGAGGGCCTGGCCCATCAGGCCCAGGCCGATGACGGTGACCGGCGCGCCGGCGGCGGGAAGGGTGGACACGGGGAGTTCTCCGTACGTCGTGCGGCGGGCGCCGCGGTGGGTGGTTGAGCGGTGGGGCGGGGCGGTCAGCCCTGGGCGGCGCCCTCGGCGTCCCAGGGGCCGCTGACCCCGAAGGGGTTGTCGACGACGTAGCGCCAGTAGCCGTCCTCGCCGCGGTGCAGGACGTCGATGGCGACGCCCTTGAGCAGCTCGGGGCGGCCGTCCTCGTCGAGCGCGGCCATCTGCCACTCGACCACCAGCTGGGCGGTGTCGCCGACCACGAGCTGCTGGCGCACCGTGGCGTCGACGGTGGGCTTGCGCTTCTTCAGGAACTCGACCACGTAGTCACGCCGGGCATCGCCGTAGAGCGGAAATCCCGGCTCCCACATTCCGAGCGCGTTGTCGACGTACATGGCGTTGACCGCGTCCGCGTCGCCGGAGTTGAACGCTATTCCGAAAGCCTCCTGGTGCTTTTCGATATCGGTCACCAGCGTGTAATGGGCATCGGTCACGGCGCATTCGCTCCATTCGTGTCTGAAACACCTGCACAAATCTGATCCGGACGATAGCAGCGGCCCCCTCCCACCCCGGTCTCCTGCCGGTAATCGCTCTTCCCCGGGGTGGAGGGGATTCCGATTACCGGTGAGTGACCGGCGGATTCACCGGGCGGGAACGCCCGGCCCCGAGTTCACCGAAAGCGGGTCGGCGCACCCTCGTCCGGTGAATGCGCGGGTGGGTACGGGAAATGCCCGGAGGAACGGAGGGCGACACGGAGCGGCCCCGGGGAGGCGGGCCCCGGGGCCGGAAAGGGGGTCGGTTCAGCTGGCGGCGGCGGAGGGCCAGAGCGGGGTGACGCGCGGCTGCGGCCCCACCCCGCGGCGGGCGACCGGGCGCGCGCCGTCCGGGTCGGGGGCGTGCAGGATCTCGGCCTGGAGCCGCCTCAGCTCGGCGGAGGGTTCGAGGCCGAGTTCGCTCTTGAGGATCGAGTAGAGGTGCTGGTACGCCTGGAGGGCCTCGCCCCGGCGGCCCGCGCGGTGCAGGGCCGAGATGAGCTGGCCGTGGAACCACTCGTGCAGCGGGTGGTCGTTGACCAGGGTGCGCAGTTCGGGGAGGAGTTCGCGGTGCCGGTCGAGGCGCGTCCCGGACTCCACCCACAGTTCCAGGGCGCGGATCCGCAGCTCCTCCATGCGGGCGACCCGGCCGGTGAGCACCGGGCCGGCCTGGACGTTGCACAGCATGGGGGCGCGCCAGAGCCTCCGGGCGCGGGCGAGGCGGTCGGCGGCGGTCTCCGGGAAGCCCTGGTCGAGTTCCCGCTGGGCCTGCCGCACCAGCCGTTCGAAGAGGTGCACGTCGGTCTGGTCGCCGTCGATGTCGAGCCGGTAGCCGGGGACCCGGGTCAGGAGCAGCCGGCGGTCGACGGTGTCGCCCAGCGTCTCGTCCAGCATGCGGCGGGCGTGGTAGACGTGGGTCTGGAGGATCTTGGGCGCGTTGCCCGGCGCGCTCTCGCCCCACAGCTCCCTGATCAGCGTGTCGGTGGCGACGGCCTCGCCCGGGTGGAGCGCGAGCACGGCGAGCATCTGGCAGATCTTCGGCGCCTTGGGCGCGTGCGTCCGGCCGTCACCGGTCACGATCTCGAAGGGGCCGATGAGGTTGAACCGCACGGGGCGCGCTCCTACTCCGGCGCGTGGGCGCCTCGTGGGTGCTGGTGGGGGTCCGTGCATCGTAGGAAGGCGCGCGCGTCCCCACGGCCGCCCCGGGCCGAGAATGTCACCTTGTCGGACAGCCCAGTGGGCGGGCGCGGCGCGCCTGCCCGGCGGCTTCCCCCCGCTCCGGCCGGGGTCCGGTCAGCGGACGGCGGCCGGGGCCCCGCGCAGCGGCCACACCGGGTCGACGACGGCGTCCTCGTCGCCCTTGCGGCGGAGGAAGACCTGGAAGTTCTCGGCCCAGGCGCGGTACCAGCCGATCTGCCGCCGGTGCAGCTCGGCCGGGTCGAGGGCCGCCACCTGCGGGTGGCGCTCGGCTATCGCGACGGCGACCCGGACGGCGGCGAGCGCGTCGGCGGCGGCCTGGTGGGCGGCTTCGAGGACCACGCCGTACTCGCCGCAGACCGCTTCGAGGGTCCGCTTGCCGCGCCGGTAGCGGTCGACGGCGCGGTCGATGGTGTACGGGTCGACGACGGGGCCGATCTCCGTCCCGCCGAGCCGCTCCTCCAGGGAGGGCAGGCCGTGGCGGCGGAGCTCGGCGGCGAGGAGGCTGAGGTCGAAGGAGGCGTTGTACGCGACGACCGGGACGCCCTGCTTCCAGTACCCGGCCAGGGTCTCGGCGACCTCGTCGGCGACCTCGCGGGCCGGCCGGCCCTCGGCGGCGGCCCGCTCGCTGCTGATGCCGTGGATGGCGGAGGCCTGTTCGGGGATGCGGATGCCCGGGTCGGCGAGCCAGTCGCGCTGCCGGACCACCCGTCCGCCGTGGAAGCCGACGACCGAGGCCGTCACGATGCGCGCTTCCAGCGGATCGGTGCCGGTCGTCTCCAGGTCGAAGCCGACCAGCGGTTCACCGTGCCAGGCCATCGGGTCCTCCTTACGTGATCTCCCCCGTGGTGTTCACCAGCCTCGCACGGGCCACTGACAACGGCGTCAGGAGACCGGCCGGGAGTCGAGCCAGACGGACTCGAACTCCTCCCGGTAGGTCTCGAAGAGTCCGTGGTCGGCGTCGCGTCCGGAGGGGTCGTGCCGGACGACGGTCCGGCCGCCGCCGCGGAGCACCAGGACGGGCGCCTCCATGCCGCGGGCCCTGCGGAGGTAGGACTGGACGACGCCGACCCCGTCGGGTCCGTCGCCGTCGACGAGGTAGGCGGTGAAGCGGGGGGTCTCGTCGAAGACGTGGATCTGGAAGGCGTCGGGGTCGCGGAGCCGGGAGCGGACCCGGCGCATGTGCAGGATGTTCATCTCGACCGAGCGGCTCAGCTCGCCCTTCTTGATGCCGAGCTCCCGCTCGCGGCGCTTGACGGCGCTGCTGGCGGGGTTGAGGAAGAGGAGCCGTATCCGGCAGCCGGACTCGGCGAGGCGGACCATGCGGCGGCCGGAGAAGTTCTGCACGAGCAGGTTCAGGCCTATGCCGGTGGCGTCGAGGCGGCGGGCGCCGCCGAAGAGGTCCTCGGCGGGCAGCTGGCGCTGGAGCCGGACGCGGTCGGGGTGGACGGAGACGACGTCGGCGTAGCGGTCGCCGACGAGGTCCTCGACGGCGTCGACGGGCAGCCGGTCGGCGGAGGGGGCGCCGGCGCCGCTGCCGAGGATCTCCAGGATGCGGGCGGAGGCCCGTTCGGCCTGGGCGAGGACGGTGGGCGACAGGGCCCGGTTGCGGGAGACGACGTTGCGGGTCACCTCCAGCTCGTCGAGGGCCAGTTCGACCTCGCGCCGGTCGTCGAAGTAGGGCTCGAAGCAGGGCCAGTGCTGCACCATCAGCTCGCGGAGCTGGGGCAGGGTGAGGAAGGAGAGGACGTTGTCGTCGGCGGGGTCGAGGAGGTAGCCCTTGCGGCGGGAGACCTCGCGGACGGCGACGGCGCGGCGGACCCATTCCTGGCCGGCCGGTCCGGCCGCGGCGACGACCCACTCGTCGCCGTGGACGGGCTCGTAGACGGGCCGGAGGACGGCGGCGACGACGGCCCGCATCCGCTGCTCGACGAGGTTGAGCCAGATGTAGGCGCGGCCGGCGCGCTGGGCGCGGGTGCGGACCTCGCTCCACGCCTCGGCGCCCCAGTCGAGTTCGGCGCCGATCTCCACCGGGCGGACCACGGGGACCGCGCCGGGCGGACCGGCCGTCCCCGGGGGCAGGACCGCTCCGGCCGGAGCCTCCCCGGGGTCGGCCGGTCCCCCCTCGTGACCCGCGTCACCTGGGGGCAGCTCACGACCTCCCGAGCTCACCCGCGCACCGCCTTCTGCTCCCGGACGCCCGTCCCGATTCTTCCGACAAGATCAAGGAAGGGTACTCCGCGAGCGGGAGGCGGTGCAGCAGGATCGGTCGGCCGCTTGCTCAACTCTCGGAGGGCGGCTGTCCGTTCTGGGAGGCGAGATCGGACGGAGTGAGCGGATTCATAGCGGTTACGTCCCTGGGGGCGAGCTGGAAGCCCTGCCAGTGGACGGGCATCGGCTGCTGGTCCTCGTCCCGGGCGATGTGGTGGAACCCGATGTTGACCCACACGGTCGGTTTGGTCAGAGTCTCCCCGTTGACCCATTTGTCCACGCTGTCGCCGGCGCCGGCGGGGCAGTTGCCGATGTTGTTGCTGGCGTACTGCTCGCAGGCGCGGGCCTGGGTGAAGTAGACGTCGTGCTTGGTGAAGCCGCGGCCGGCGTGGGTGTCGGTGCGGCCGGGGACGATCTCGTAGCTGCGGGCGTGGCCGTCGGCGTTCCTGCCGGTGCCGCTGACCACCCGCCACCAGCGCATGTTCCTGGCGTCGCCGGCGAGTTCCCTGGTGACGGCGGTGCGCTTGGTCTTCACGGTGGGGCCGCCGTCGCCGGCGGGCGGGGTGACGGTGGAGTCGTACTGCTCGATCCGGTCCTTGCCGCCGTCGAGGCCGAAGTCGAGCTTCCAGAAGACGTTGTGGGCGTGGCTGGTGGCGTAGCCGCGGGCGCCCTTGCCGAGGGGCCAGCCGCGGCCGTCGGTGGCGTTGTAGTCGACGGGCGAGAGGCTGCCGGTGGCGCCGACGTTGGCGCCGACGGTGCCGTCGGAGGAGAAGCGCCACTCGGAGATGTACTCGTACCAGCCGACCTTGTTGACGGTGTAGACGAGGAGGTCCTTGGCCTGGGTCTGGTAGACGCCGGAGCCGCTGTCGGCGGCCATGCGGTAGGCGTGGCCGCGGGCCCGGGTGGTGGTGCACAGGCCCTTGACCGTGCCGACTTCGGGGACCTTGACGGTGGAGAGGGTGCCGCCGGGGCACTCGGCGGGCTTGAGGTCCTGGAGGCCCCAGCCGAAGCCGGCGCCGGTGAGGTCGTCGTACTCGGCGCCGCCGTCGTCGTACGGCACGTGGATCTGGGCGAGCCGGGCGGTGGTCAGGACGCGGACGGGGGCGCCGCCGGGCGGCCGGTAGGTGACGTGGTCGAGGATCAGGCCGGCGTCGGTGCTGTAGCGCCAGCACATGTCCCAGGCGGCGCCGCCTTCGAGCTTCCGGGTGATGCGGTACGCCGTCGAGCAGGCGGGCTGGACGGGCGGGGGCACGGCGGTGGGCAGCGGGCCGGGCGGGTTCGGGAAGGCGGGGGCGCCGGAGGCGGGCGCCGCGGCGGCGGTGGCGCCGAGGACGGCGGTGGCCGCGGCGGCGGCGAGGATCCCCCTGGCTCGCCGGTGGTGCCGGGTGGTCATGCGGGCGTGCTCCTTGGGTGCGCGGGCCCCGTGGCCGGGGCGGTGGACGGAACGGCGGGCGGCGGTGGTCAGCCGACGCGGACGACGTTCCTCGCGGAGAGGTCGACGATCAGGTTCCGGGTGTCGATCCAGGCGCCGTCGCGGACCTTGGTGACGAGCCGGACGCAGCGGTGCTCGCCGCAGCGGGAGAGCGCCCGGGGGACGTTCCTCTCCCGGTAGGTGCGGTAGACGTCGCCGTTGAACCAGAGCTGGTCGGCGCCCTTCAGTTCCTTGCCGGTGGCGTCCCGGTAGTCCTCCCGCACGCCGTCGCCGAGCGGGCTCGCGAGGATGAGCTCCAGGGCGGTGCGCAGCTCCTCGGGGTGGGCGGAGGGCTGCACCCCGCGCCGGGCGGCGCTCGACTCGACCTCGCCGGTGGCCAGGTTCACGGTCCGGGTGACGAGTTCGTCGCGGGCGTAGTCGTAGAAGCGGACCCGGGCGCGGCGGACGTCCTCCCGGCCGGGTTCCGGGTCGGCGAGTTCGGTGCCGAGGTGCTGCGGGCGGCCGCGGTCGCCGTCGACGTCCTGGCGGGCCGCGGTGTCGGCCGGGGCGAGCGCGAGGGCCCGGGCCCGGTCCAGTTCGGTGTCGGTGAGCGGGTCGGTGCCGGTGCCCCGGTCGCCCTCGGCGGCGGCCGGGAGGACGTCGGCGGGGGCGGGAGGGGGCGCCGCGGCCCCCCGGCCGCTCGTCCCCTCCGCCCCGCCGGTCCCGTCCGTCCCCCGCGCCCCGTCGGTCCCCGGGGTCCCGGCGGGTCCGCCGGGCCGGGGGGTTCCGGACGCGCCGGGAGCGGCGGCGGACGGGACGCCGTCCGCTCCGGCGGTGCCCGGCAGGGTGATCGCGACCGCGGCGGCGGTCCCCGTCACCGCCATGGCCGCGCCGGCCATCACCTTCCCCAGGTGACGGCGTACTATTTCGTACACATTTCCCCCTCTATCCCCCGCTTGGTCTGCGGTCACCCAGTAGGACGGGGCGGGTTCCCACGAGGTTGCGCCTCTTTCGGGCAGGATCTGGCCGAAGAGCACGCATGAACCCGGACAGAAGAGGAAGATTCGTACCCATGCAGGTCTGGCCGGGACAGGCGTACCCCCTGGGCGCCACCTATGACGGAGCGGGCACCAACTTCGCGGTCTTCTCGGAGGCGGCGCACCGCATCGAGTTGTGTCTCATCGACGACGACGGCACGGAGACGTCCGTCGAACTGCGCGAGACGGACGCCTTCGTCCGCCACGCGTACCTGCCGGGCGTGATGCCCGGACAGCGGTACGGCTTCCGGGTGCACGGGCCGTACGCGCCGGAGCGCGGGCTGCGCTGCAACCCGGCGAAGCTCCTCCTCGACCCGTACGCGCGGGCGATGTCGGGATCGATCGCCTGGGGCGAGGCGGTGTACGGGTACCCCTTCGGGCGCCCCGACGCGCGCAACGACCTGGACTCGGCCCCGCACACGATGACCTCGGTGGTGGTGAACCCCTACTTCGACTGGGGCGACGACCGGCGGCCGCGCACCGAGTACCACCACACGGTGATCTACGAGGCCCACGTGAAGGGCCTGACGATGCTCCACCCGGACCTCCCGGAGGAGCTGCGCGGCACCTACGCGGGGCTCGCGCACCCCTCGGTGATCGGCCATCTGAAGGAACTGGGCGTCACCGCCCTGGAACTGATGCCCGTGCACCAGTTCGTGAACGACCACCGGCTG
This sequence comes from Streptomyces sp. NPDC035033, assembly GCF_040636735.1. Taxonomy (NCBI): domain Bacteria; kingdom Bacillati; phylum Actinomycetota; class Actinomycetes; order Kitasatosporales; family Streptomycetaceae; genus Streptomyces; species Streptomyces sp. NPDC035033. The sequence goes on from NZ_JBEZUZ010000048.1 coordinate 41,292, forward strand.
GTCGACGCGGGACTCGCGAACTACTGGGGCTACAACACGATCGGCTTCTTCGCCCCGCACAACGCCTACGCCTCCTGGGGCGACCGGGGCCAGCAGGTGCTGGAGTTCAAGTCGGCGGTGCGGGCGCTGCACCAGGCGGGGATCGAGGTCATCCTCGACGTCGTCTACAACCACACCGCGGAGGGCAACCACCTGGGCCCGACGCTCTCCTTCCGGGGCCTGGACAACCCCTCGTACTACCGGCTCGCCGACGACCCCCGGTACTACATGGACACCACCGGGACCGGGAACTCGCTGCTGATGCGGTCCCCGCACGTCCTCCAGATGATCATGGACAGTCTGCGGTACTGGGTGACCGAGATGCACGTGGACGGCTTCCGCTTCGACCTGGCGGCCACCCTGGCCCGGCAGTTCCACGAGGTGGACCGGCTGTCGTCCTTCTTCGACCTGGTGCAGCAGGACCCGGTGGTGAGCCAGGTGAAGCTGATCGCCGAGCCGTGGGACGTCGGCGAGGGCGGCTACCAGGTGGGCAACTTCCCGCCGCTGTGGACCGAGTGGAACGGCAAGTACCGGGACTGCGTGCGGGACCTGTGGCGGGGCGAGCCGCGCACGCTCGCCGAGTTCGCCTCCCGGCTCACCGGCTCCTCCGACCTGTACCAGGACGACGGCCGGCGCCCGCTCGCCTCGGTCAACTTCGTGACCTGCCACGACGGCTTCACCCTGCGCGACCTCGTCTCGTACGACCAGAAGCACAACGAGGCCAACGGGGAGGGCAACCGGGACGGCGAGAGCTTCAACCGGTCCTGGAACTGCGGGGCGGAGGGCGAGACCGACGACGTCGGGATCATCGAGCTGCGGGCCCGTCAGATGCGCAACTTCCTCGCCACGCTGATGCTCTCCCAGGGCGTGCCGATGCTCAGCCACGGCGACGAGTTCGGCCGCACCCAGGGCGGCAACAACAACGCCTACTGCCAGGACAGCGAGATCTCCTGGGTGCGCTGGCCGAAGGAGAACAGCGAGGCGGAGGCGACGCTGCTGCGCTTCACCCGGGCGATGGTGCGGCTCCGCCGCGAGCACCCGGTCTTCCGGCGGCGCCGCTTCTTCCACGGCCGGCCGGTGGAGGGCACCCACGACGAGCTCACCGACATCGCCTGGTTCACGCCGGAGGGCGAGGAGATGACGGCCCGGGACTGGCAGGCCGCGCACGCCCGGGCGCTGACCGTCTTCCTCAACGGCAACGCGATCTCCGAGCCGGGCCCGCAGGGCGAGCGGATCGCCGACGACTCCTTCCTGCTGATGTTCAACGCCTCCTCCCAGGAGCTGGAGTTCGCGGTGCCGGACAGCCACGGGCGGTGCTGGCGGACGGTGGTGGACACCGCCGACCCGGAGGGCATGCCGCCGCACGAGGGGCCGGAGATCGCGGCGGGCGAGCGCGTCACCCTCGCGCCGCTGAGTCTGACGGTGCTGCGCCGGCCGGCCTGAGCCGCCCGGCCGGATCCCCGGTCCGTGCGGTCCGTACGGTCCAGGAGAGCACCGCGCAGGCCACGGCCGCCCCCACCGCCACCGCGAAGGCGGCGGGGGCGCCGTGCCGTTCGGCGAGCCTTCCGGAGAGCGCCAGGGCGAGCGCCTGGCCGCCGACGATCCCGCTGGTCAGGAAGGCCATGGACTCGGCGAGCCGGGCGGCCGGGACGGCCCGCTCGGTCAGCGCGAAGACCGTGATGAGGTGCGGGGCGTAGGCGGCGCCGAGCACGGTCACCACCGCGTACAGGCCGGGGAGCGAGTCGACCGCGAGCAGCGGCAGGGAGAGCAGGACGAGCCCGGCGGTGGCGGCGCGCCAGCGGAGGGCGAGGCCGATCCGGGCGGGCAGCGCGGCGAGCGAGAGGCCGACGGCGGCGCTCATCACGCCCATCGCCGCGTAGACGAGCCCGGCCTGGGAGGGGGCGCCGAGACCGGCGGTGAGGGCGGTGATGCCGGCCTGGGAGGCGCCGAACATGGCGCCCTGGAGGACCATCGTGACCCGGAGGGCGTAGGCGGAACCGGGCAGCCGCGTCCGTTCGGCGGCACCCGTGCGGGTGGTGGCTCCGGCCGGAGCGGGGGCGGTGGCGCGGGCGGTGGGGTGGAGCGCGAAGCCGGTGCCGCAGAGGGCGAGCAGCAGGGCCGCGCCGAGCAGCGCGGCGCCCGGGTGGGCGAGGGCGGCGGCGAGGCCGACGAGCGCCGGGCCGAGCACGAAGGACACCTCGTCGAGGGTGCCCTCGAAGGAGAGGACCGCGCCCACCGTCCGGTCGTCGGCGCCGGCCCGGCGGGCGAGCGCCACCGAGCGGGTCCGGGCGAGCGGCCCGATCTGCGGGACGGTCGCCCCGGCGAGCAGGGCCAGCGGCACCAGCAGGCCCACGGGGGCGCGGGCGACGGCGGCGAGGACCAGGGCGGCGACCGCGAGGGCGTTGGCGAGGGAGGCGGCGAGGACGGGGCCGCGCTGGCCGCGCCGGTCGGCGAGCCGGCCGAGGAGCGGGCCCGCGACGGTCTGCCCGGCGGCCAGCGCGCCGCCGGCGAGCCCGGCGGTGGCGAGGGAGCCGCTGGTCTCCGCGACCAGCAGCACGCTGCCGAGCTGGCACGTCGCGGTCGGCAGCCGGCCGAGGAAGGACAGGGCCGGAAGGGCGGGGCCGAGCAGGGCGAGGGTGGCGCGGTAGGTCCGGAGCATCGGCCGAAACTAACGCGATGCACCCGAACGGGTGCATCGGGCGATGACACGGAAGCCGCCGCACGGGGTACGTACGTTCGCATGACGCCCAACCCGGCCCCGCACCGGCCCGACCCCGCCCCCTCCAGGCCCGCCGCCGCCCCGCCCGCGCCCGGCCCGGCCGTCCCCCGCGCCCCCGCCGTCGTGCCCACCGCCACCTACCGGCTCCAGCTCCAGCCGTCGTTCCCCTTCGCCGCCGCCGAGCGGGCCGTGCCGCACCTCGCCGGGCTCGGCGTCTCGCACCTGCACCTCTCCCCCGTCCTGGAGGCGGTCCCCGGTTCCCTCCACGGGTACGACGTCACCGACCACCGGTCCGTCCGGGCGGAGCTCGGCGGCGAGGCCGGACTGCGGTCGCTCGCCGCCGCCGCGCGCGCCCACGGCCTCGGCCTGGTGGTGGACCTGGTGCCGAACCACATGGCGGCCTCGCCGCGCCACAACCACGCGCTGCGGGAGGTGCTGCGGCACGGCCCGGACTCCCCGTACGCCCGCTGGTTCGACGTCGAGTGGACGGCCGGGGACGGCCGGATGCTGCTGCCCGTGCTGCCCGCCCGGCTCTCCGAGGTGCGGGACCGGCTGCGGGTCGAGGACGGCGTGCTCCGCCTGGACGGGCAGGAGTTCCCGCTCCGGCCGGGCACCGAGGGGCTGCCGCTCGACGAGCTCCTCGACGCCCAGTGGTACCGGCTCGGCTGGTGGCGGCTGGCCCGCACCGAGCTGAACTACCGGCGCTTCTTCACCGTCTCGGACCTCATCGGGGTGCGGGTGGAGGACCCGGAGGTGTTCGCGGGCAGCCACGCGAAGGTCCTGGAGCTGGTCGCCGACGGGGTGATCGAGGGGCTGCGGATCGACCACCCGGACGGACTCGCCGACCCCCAGGGGTACCTGGAGCGCCTCGCGGAGGTGACCGGCGGGCGGTGCTGGACCGTGGTCGAGAAGATCCTCACCGGCGCCGAGACCCTGCCGGCCGACTGGCCGGTGGCCGGCACCACCGGCTACGACGCCCTGCGGCTCGTCGACGGCGTCCTCACCGACCCCGACGGGGCGGACGAACTCGCCGGTGTGTACCGGGAGTTCACCGGCCGGGCGGCGGACCGGGGAGGCGAGTGGGAGGCGACCGCGCGGCGCGCGGCGTACGAGGTGGTGCGGCACGACCTGGCGGCCGAGACCGCCGCCCTGACCCGGGCGGCGGTCCGGCTCTGCGCCGCCCACCCCGCGCTGCGCGACCACGCGCCCTGGGCCCTGCGGACCGCGATCGAGGAGCTGCTCGTCCGGATGCCGGTCTACCGGCCCTACCGGACCGGCGCCGAGCGGGTCCTCACCCCGGAGGCCGCCCGGGGCGCGCGGGCCGCGTTCGCGGTGGAGGAGGAGGCCGCCGCCGTGGACGCCGTCCGGGGGCTCCTCCTCGGCGCCTTCGGCGACTCGCCCGGCCACCGGGCGCTGCGGGCCCGGTTCGCGCAGACCTCCTCGGCGCTGCGCGCCAAGTCCACCGAGGACACCGCCTTCTACCGGTACGCCCCGCTGCTGTCGGCCAACGAGGTGGGCGGCGACCCGGGCCGGCCCGCCGTGGACGTGACGGAGTTCCACGCCGCCTGCACCCGGCTGGCCCGCGACTGGCCGGCCACCGGCACCGTCCTCACCACCCACGACACCAAGCGCAGCGCCGACGTGCGCGCGGCGATCGCGGTCCTCGCCCAGTGCCCCGGCGTGTGGGCCGGGCTGCTGTCCGAGGTCGCCGCGGTCCCGGCGCCGGACCCGCACCTCGCCTGGACGGCCTGGCAGACCGCCTTCGGCTTCGGCACGCCGGACCCGGAGCGGATCGGGGGCGCGGTGCTCAAGGCCGTGCGGGAGGAGGGGCTGCGGACCTCGTGGACCGAGCAGGACCCGGCGTACGAGCGGGCGGTGGCCGAGTTCACGGCGGCGGGGCCCGGCCGGGTGCCGCTGCGGTCGGCGTCCGAGGCGGCGTTCGCCCTGGAGCCGCACATCCGGGCGCACGCGGACGGCGCGGCGCTGGTGCAGCTGACCATGCCGGGGGTGCCGGAGCTGTACCAGAACACCGAGCGGGAGTACCGGGCGCTCGTCGACCCCGACAACCGGGCGCCGTTCGCGCCGGGTCCGGACGACGGGCGGACGGCGCTGGTCCGGGCGGCGCTGCGGCTGCGGCGGGAGCGCCCGGCGGCCTTCGGTCCCGGCGGCGGCTACCGGCCGCTCGTCGCCGAGGGGCCGGCCGCGGCGCACTGTCTGGCCTTCGCCCGCGCGGAGGAGGTGGTCACCGCGGTGACCCGGCTGTCGCTGCGGCTCGCGGAGGCGGGCGGCTGGCGGGACACCGAGCTGGTGCTGCCCGAGGGCCGGTGGGCCGACGTCCTGGACGGCGTACGGGAGTTCACCGGCGGCCCGGAGAGCGAGCTCAAGCTGGCGGAGCTCTTCGCCGACCGGCCGGTCGCACTCCTCGCGCGGATCACGGACTGACCGCATACTGGGCGGCACACGCCGGTCGGACGAGGGGGAACACCGTGGCTGTATGGGTGCTGTTCGGAGTGCTGGGGGGCGCCGTCGCCCTGCTGGTGACGGTGCTGCTGCGCCGGGGCGGGTCCCGGACCGAGGACGCGGAGGGCCTGCGCATCGAGGAGCGGGCCCGGCTCCAGGCGTCCCAGGACCGGGTCTCGTACAACGCCTTCGCGGTGCACAACGCCCCGCCGAACCAGAGCGACGCCTACCGGCGGCGCTGAACGGGGGACGCGGGTGGCGCGGCCCGTCGGGCCGCGCCACCGGTGTCCCGCCCGCCGGTCAGAGCCGAGCGGCGCGCGTGACCTCGCACTTGGTGTACTCGGAGCCGTCGCCGACGCCCGGGTAGGGGGTGGTCAGCTCGGCGTCGGCGGAGGCGCCCGCCGCGACCGCGATGCCGGTCTTCACGGCGGTCGCCGGGACCGCGCCGCTGCCGGTGAACTTCATGGTGACGCTGTAGTCGTGGTCGAGCGCGCCGTCGTTCTTCACGGTGATCCGGGCGGTGAGGTTCTTCGTCGCCGGGTCGTAGGCGCACTTGACGATGGTGATGTCGCGGGCCGCCTTGTCGCCGCCGCCACCGCCGCCGGGCAGGGAGCCGCCGGAGCCGCCGCCGTTGTCGTTGTTGTCGCTGTCGCTGTGGCTTCCGCTGCCGCCGGAGCTGGAGCTGGAGCCGGAACCGGAGCTGCTGTTGTCGCAGCCGCCGCCGTTCGAGCCGCGGGCACCGGTGAGGGCGAGGACGGCGATGCCGAAGACGGCGATCGCGCGGGCATGACGAAGCTTCACGTGTTTCTTTCCCCGTTGGACGTGGTTCATCAGAAGGGCTCTTTTGACGAGCGCACGTCACCCTAGCAGCGGGGCGGGGCGGGTCGTCTCAACCGCCGGGCCGGACGATCAGCGTGCGCGGGGCGCGGGTGATCAGACCGGCCGCCACCGGACGGAAGCCGTCCGCGAGCCGCAGCCGGGGCATCGCCTCGAAGAGCGCCCGGAGCGCGTACTCCGCCTCGAACCCGGCCAGCATCACCGCCGGGCAGAAGCCGGGGCCGTAGGTGAGCTGGCCCGGGTCGTCCCGGAGCGGGTCGAAGCGGTCCGGCTCCCGGAACCGCTCCGGGTCGCGCCCGGCCGAGCCGATGAGCAGCGCGACCGAGGAGCCGCCCGGCAGGATCCCGCCGCTCACCGGCACGTCCTCCCGGGTGCGCCGGACGGCGATCTGCACCGGCGGGTCGCGGCGGAGCGACTCCGCCCAGGCCCGGGCCACCAGCGCCCGGGGGGCGTCGCGCAGGGCGGCGACCTGGTCGGGGTCGGTGAGGACGTTGCCGAGGAAGGAGGCCAGCGCCTTCTCCCGGACGGCGATCTGCCCGCCGCACTCCCCGGCGAGCGCCGTCGCGGCCCGGCCCCGGACCAGCCGCATCATGTCCCGGTAGGGCACGCCGACGGCCGCCGCGACGGTCCCGGCGGGCAGCCAGTGGCAGAAGTCGGCGACCAGGTCGGCCCGCGGCCGGCCGGCGATCCGGCGGGCCAGGACGTGGGCGGTGCGCTCGGCGACGGACCGCAGCTCGGCGAGGTCCACGTCGACGTGGGCGCGGGCGCAGTCCGGGTCGCCGGGGCGGTGGCCGTGGGTGAAGCGGGCGTCGGTGAGGGCGGTGGCCACGTCCGCGTACCGGCTGAGCACCCAGGCGCGCAGCAGCGGGTCGTAGGTGAGCGGGAACTCCTCGCGCAGCCTCCGGTGCACCGGGTACGGGTCGAGGGCGGCGCCCGGGTCCAGGGGGCTGGGGGCGACGGTCCGTCCGCCGGGCGGCGCGGGCGGCGCCGCGGCCGGGTCGGCCACGGTCCGCACCCGTCCGGGCGTGACCGCGACGGCGCGCCCCGCGGGCCCCATGGCGGGCAGCCGCCGCCAGGGGTCCCCGTCCCCGGCGCCCCGCCCCGCCCCCCGGTCCCCCGTCTCGCGGTTCGGCTCGTCGCGCATCGCGCCCCCTGTCGTTCGGCTCGTTCGGCGGTGACTGGCCGCGGCCGGGATCGTGGCGCGCGTCCCCCCACCCCACCACCCACGGCCCCGCCCCGCCCGCCGCGCACCGCCGAACGGGTGACAGGGCACCGCTCTGACCAGGAGGGAAGCTTCCGGGCGGGCCGGGTCAGTCCAGGGAGAGCCGGAAGGACATCTCGCCGAAGGAGACCACGTCACCGGCCCGCACCACGACCGCGCCGGTGACCCGGCGCCCGTTGACGGTCGTGCCGTTGGTGGAGCCGAGGTCGCGCAGCACCCACAGGCCGTCCTGGAGGGAGAGCTCGGCGTGCAGCCGGGAGGCCGTCTCGTGGCTGAGCCGCAGCCCGTTCACCGGGTCGCGGCCTATCCGCAGGGGGTACGGCCCCGGCTGCGGCAGCAGCAGCTTCGGCAGCCGCTCGGCGTGCCAGGCCCGGCGGACGCGGGCGGTGAACGCCGACATCCGCTCGACCGCGCCGACCACCCGCCGGGTCCAGGCGCCCTCGCCGCGCAGGTCGGCGGTGAGCACGGCGAGCTCGTCGGGGCGGCGGGCCTGGAGGGCCCGCTCCATCCGGAAGAGGAAGGTGTCGTGCGAGAGACGGCCCTGTGCCGCGCCCTCCCGGAGCAGGACCAGCGCGCGGTCCCGCTCGGCGTCGGTCAGCCGGGGGGAGTGCGCCGGAGGCTCGTAAGGGGTCGTCACACCGTGATTGTCCAAGTGTCCGGGCCGGGCTGTCCAGAAGCGTCCCGTCCCGGGGCCGTACCGGCTCCGGCACGAAACCCCGTACCCCCCGCACAAGATCGCTGATACGTTCTGCGGGCTTCGACCGACCGCACCCGTGGGGGAACCACCGCATGACCGACGACCTCGTCGTCCGCCCGCTCGCCGGGCCCGAGGAGCTGGACCTGTTCCTCGGCCTCCGTTACACGCTCGACCACGAACTCGCCGACGACCTCGGCACCGGCCGCCGCCGCCCCGAATGGTTGTGGGTGGCCCTCCGGGGCGGCCGGCTGCTCGGCCGGATCGCCTGGTGGACCAACAAGGACGGGGGCGAGCCGCTCGCCCTCGACTTCTTCGACCTCGACCCGGAACTCCCGGCCGGGGAGGCCGCGGAGGTGGGCCGGCGCCTGCTGGCCGACGCCCTGCCCGCCGTCGTCCCGGCCGGCACCGTGCCGCCGGAGTTCAACCGGTACCTGCCGCCCGACTGGCGCGAGGTCCCGGAGACCCGGGAGCGCGTGGAGCTGCTCCTGTCCCTGCTGGCGGAGACGGGGGCCCGGCCGCTGGTCGAGCGGCTGCGCCTGGAGTGGCTGCCGGGGACCCCGATCGCGGAGCGGACGGGCCGGCTGGTCTTCCGCCCGGTGCGCGACCGCGAGGACCTGCTCGCGCTGATGACCCCGGTGATGGAGGGCACGCTCGACGCGCACGGGCGGGCCGACCTCGCCGAGGGGCTGTCGCTCCGGGAGGCCGCCGAGCGGCACTACGACGACGAGTTCCCGCACTACGCGTCGCCGCGCGAGTGGTGGCAGGTGGCCGAACTGCCGGGCACCGGCGAGCCGGTCGGCTTCGTCGTCCCCGCCCGCAACAGCTACAACCCGATCATCGCCTACATCGGCGTGCTCCCCGCCCACCGGGGCCGGGGGTACATCGACGAGATCCTCGCCGAGGGCACCCGGATCCTCGCCGAGGCCGGGATGCCGCGCGTCCGGGCCGCGACCGACCTGGGGAACGTGCCGATGGCCGCCGCCTTCGCCCGCGCCGGGTACGTGAACTTCCAGCGCCAGGTGGACTACGTGTGGGACGCGCCGGGCGCGTCGCCGTCCTGACTGCCAGGATGAGAGCGACGTAACCGACCGTACCGACGTCTGCGAGGAGATCCGCCGTGCTCTTCGAGGTCTGGGCGCCGCACGCCCGCGACCGGGTGACCCTGGAACTGAACGGCACCGGGCACCCCCTCGACCGGGACCCCCTGAGGGACGGCTGGTGGACCGGCACCGTGCCGGCCTCCGACGGCGACCGGTACGGCTTCCGCCTCGACGACGGGCCCGTCCTCCCCGATCCGCGCGGCCGCAGGCTGCCGGACGGGCCGGACGGGCTCAGCGCCGTCGTCGACCACGAGGCCCACGTCTGGCGCCACGAGCCGCCCCGGCTGCGGCTGCGCGGCGCGGTCCTCTACGAGCTCCACGTCGGCACCTTCACCCCGGAGGGCACCCTCGACGCGGCGGCCGCCCGGCTCGGCGAGCTCGCCGGGCTCGGCATCACCCATGTGGAGCTGATGCCGCTCTGCCCCTTCCCCGGGACGCACGGCTGGGGGTACGACGGGGTGGCGCCGTGGGCGGTGCACGAGCCGTACGGCGGCCCCGCGGCGCTGAAGCGGTTCACGGACGCGGCGCACGGCCTCGGCATGGGCGTGGTCCTCGACGTGGTCCACAACCACCTGGGTCCGTCCGGCAACCACCTGCCGGCCTTCGGCCCGTACTTCACCGACAGCCACCACACCCCGTGGGGCGCGGCGGTGAACCTGGACGCGGCCGGTTCGGACGAGGTGCGGGCGTACTTCCTCGGCAGCGCGCTCGCCTGGCTGCGGGACTACCGGATCGACGGGCTGCGGCTCGACGCGGTGCACGCGCTCGCCGACGACCGGGCCCTCACCTTCCTGGAGGAACTGTCGGCGGCCGTCGACGAGTTGGCGAAGGAGCAGGGCCGCCAGCACTTCCTGATCGCCGAGTCCGACCTCGCCGACCCGCGCACCACGACCCCGCGGGCGCTCGGCGGCCTCGGGCTGCACGCCCAGTGGAACGACGACTTCCACCACGCCCTGCACTGCGCGCTGACCGGCGAGTCGCAGGGCTACTACGCGGACTTCGCGCGCGCCCCGATGGCGGCGCTCGCCAAGACCCTGACCCGGGTCTTCTTCCACGACGGCACGTACTCGTCCTTCCGGGGCCGGCACCACGGCCGTCCCGTCGACCGCGAGCGGACCCCCGCCCACCGCTTCCTGGGGTACGCCCAGACCCACGACCAGATCGGCAACCGGGCCCTGGGGGACCGCCTCGCGGCCTCCCTCTCCCCCGGTCTGCTGGCCTGCGCGGCGGCGCTCGTCCTCACCGGCCCGTCGGTGCCGATGCTCTTCATGGGCGAGGAGTGGGGGGCGCGCACCCCCTGGCAGTACTTCACCGACCACACCGACCCGGAGCTCGCGGAGGCCGTACGGAAGGGCAGGCGGCGGGAGTTCGCGGCGCACGGCTGGGACGAGGGCGAGGTGCCCGACCCGCAGGACCCGGCGACCCGGGACCGCTCGGTCCTCGACCGCGCGGAGCGGGAGCGGGACCCGCACCGCCGGCTCCTCGCCTGGCACCGGGAGCTGATCGCGCTGCGCCGCACCCTGCCGGACCTGACCGACCCGGACCTGGGCGGGGTGCGGGTCGCCTTCGACGAGGAGGCCCGCTGGCTGGTCTTCCGCCGCGGTGACGTGCGGGTGGCGGTCAACCTGGGCCCGGAGCCGGCGGTGATCCCGCTGGGCTCCAACGGCCGGGACCGGGTCCTCGCCGCCTGGGAGCCGACCGGGGCGCCCGGTCGGGACGGGCTGCTGCGCCTCGGCGGCGAGTCCGCGGTGGTCCTCGCCGACGGGTAGGCGACGGCTACTCGACGATCGCCATCTCGTGCGGGGTGGCGTTGAGGCGGCGGCCGGTGCCGTCCCCGGTCATCGTCACGATGTCCTCGATGCGGACGCCGAAGCGGCCCGGGAGGTAGATCCCCGGTTCGACGGAGAAGCACATGCCGGGGACGACGGGCCGCTCCTCGCCCTCGATCATGTAGGGCGGTTCGTGGGTGGTGACGCCGATGCCGTGGCCGGTGCGGTGGATGAAGTACTCGCCGTACCCGGCGTCGGTGATGACCTCGCGGGCGGCGCGGTCCACGTCCTGGCAGGCGATGCCGGGCTTCACGGCCTCGAAGCCGGCCTGCTGGGCCTCGCGGACGACGTCGTGGACCCGGCGCTCCTCGTCGGTGGGTTCGCCGACGTGGACGGTGCGGGTGGTGTCGGAGCCGTAGCCGTGCTTGAGCCCGCCGAAGTCGAGGACGACCATGTCGCCGCGTTCGATGACCCGTTCGCCGGCCTCGTGGTGCGGGTCGGCGCCGTTGGGCCCGGAGCCGACGACGGTGAAGTCGACCTGGGAGTGGCCGGACTCCAGGAGCAGCCGGGCGAGGTCGGCGGCGACCTCGGTCTCGCGGCGGCCCGCGAACCGCACCTTCAGGATCTCCTCGTAGGCCCGGTCGGCGGCGGCCCCGGCGGCGGCGATCCGGGCCAGCTCGTGGGCGTCCTTCACGGCCCGCAGCATCGGCAGGGCCTCGGTGAGGGAGACGTACGAGGTGGACGGCAGGGCCTGCTGGAGGCCGAGGAGGTGCAGGGCCCAGGCGTTGTCGCTGACGCCGAAGCGGCCCCCGGCGTCGAGCAGCGGGGCGGTGGCGGCGTACGGGTCCTGGCCGTCGGTCCAGTCGCGGAGGGTGAGCGCGGACGCGCCGGGGGCCTTCTCCGCGTCGGGGGCCTCCAGGGTGGGGACGACGAGGACGGGGTCCCGGCCGGGGGCGAGGACGAGGACGGTGAGCCGTTCGGTGATCGCGGTCGGCCGGTAGCCGGTGAGGTACACCAGGTCGGGGCCGGGGGCGACGAGCACCCCGGCGAGTCCGGCGTCGGCGGCGGAGGCGGCCGCCCGGTCCATCCGGGCCCGGTAGTCGTCGGCGGTGAAGGGCGCGGGGGCGTCGTCGGAGCGTGCGGCCGGGGTGCTCGTCATGGGGCGGTCTCTCCTTCGCGGCGGCGAGCGGGCGGGCGTCCTCCAGCATCCTGCCCGCCGGGCCCGGCCCCCGCGACCGCTCCGGGCCCCGTCAGCGCGGCCCGGGCCCCTGGGCGATCAGCCGCTCCAGGAGCTCCTGGAAGTCGTCGCCGACGACGATCCGCAGCTCGCCGCCCTCCTCGTCGTGCTCGCTGAGCTGGGTGAGCGTGCCGGCCCGCCACCAGAAGACGTAGGGGCTGATGGCGCCCGGCGTGTCCTCGTACTCGGAGGCGGCGAAGGAGGCCATCGCGCCGAGCGCCGGGATGATCGAGGTGTCGCGGATGGGGTGGAAGGCGAGCTGGTGCCGGAAGGGCAGGGCGACCAGGGCGCCGTGCTCGCCGAGCGGCAGGCCGGTGACCCGCTGGGCCAGGGCGTCCAGGTCGAGGACGCGGCTCGCGGTGTAGAAGGAGTCGCCGAGGACGACCTCGAAGGACATCCCGTCGGCGTCCCGGACGGTCTCGTGCTCCTCGACCGGCAGGCCCCGCAGGTTCTTCAGGGCGCGGGCGCGCAGCTGCGCGGGGTCGCCGAGCCGGTCGAGGGCGTCGTCGGTGAGCATCATGACGCTCTCCGGCAGGTCGAGCGCCAGCACCTCGTACAGGCCGGGCGCGAGCGTCCGGGCGTAGCCGAAGGCGCCGGGGTCGATGCCCTCGGCGTTGACGACCCGGGGGTAGAGCTGGGCGCGGATCTGCTCGGGCGGCAGCGTGTCGAGGGCCGAGGGGCCGTCCAGGGTCTTCACCACGAGGGAGACGTGACGGCGGATCAGGTCGGGCCAGACGCGGGGGCCGCGCCGGTCGCGGTGGCAGACGGCGGCGAGGTTGCCGAGCCCGAAGCGGCGCTGCCGGTCGTCCTCGACGGCGGCCGCGTAGACGGTGACCTCCAGGCCGAGTTCGGCGAAGGCCTCGCGGACGGTGGCGCGGAAGAGCGCGGCCTCGCGCTCGGAGAAGTACGCGAACTCCGGGTCGCGCGGCGCGTCCTCGCCGTCCCGCCTGGGCCTTCTGCGCAGCCACCCCACGTCCGTCCGCCCTTCCGTCGCCGTTGCGTTCAGCGTAGCGACTGGGTCCCTGCCCCCATCGGGCGCCCGGCGAACCCGTCCGCCGGGCGGACGGACGGGCGGGCGGCGCGGGTCAGGAGCCGTCGGGGGCGGTGAGGAGGGCGCGGGCGTAGTGCGCGAGGGAGCGGTTGTAGCGGGGCAGCAGCGGGGCGAGCGCGCCGAGGGCGAGCGAGGCGGCCTCCCGCTCGCGGCCGGTGTCGGCGAGCGCGAGGGCGAGGAAGGCGTCGACGGCCGGGGCGAGCGCCCGCTCGTCGGCGTCGAGCCGGTCGGCGGGCAGGTCCCGCTCGGCGGTGAGCAGTTCCACGCTCCGGTCGGGGCGGCCGAGGTTGCGCAGGCTGCTGGCCAGCTGGACGACGGCCCGGCGGCGCCGCAGCCCGGTCAGCTCCCGGTCGAGCGCGCGCTCGTAGTACGCGACGGCCTCGACGGGCAGCCCGGTGGAGTCGTGCGCGGCGCCCTGCTCGAAGAGCGCGGCGGCGTCGTCCTCCGGCCGCTCGGCGGCGAGCTCCGCGATCCGGGCCCGGAACTCCGCCGGCTCGTACGCGTCGATCTTCTCCCAGAGGGCGGCGACCCGCCCCTCCCACCCGGCGTCCCCGGCGTGCGCATCAGTCATGGCGTCACCCTAACCGGGGCGCTCCCGGGGCCCGGGCGGGCGGGGCGCTTCGGCCCGTCCGCGCCCCGGCGGGTCCGCGCTCAGTCGCCGCCCCCGCCACCGCCGCCGTCGCCGCCGCCACCGCCGTCGCCCCCGCCGTCCCCGCCGCCGGAGTCCCCGGCGTCGCCGCCGTCCGAGCCCCAGCCGTCGCCGCCGCCGGCCTGGTTGTCGTCGCCGCCGGTGCCGAGGTTGCTGAACCAGTGGCGGGACCAGTCGGCGTCGAGGAGGACGGGCTCGCGGCCCTCCCGCAGGCGCCACTGGGACGGGAAGCGGGCGAGGCCCGTGGTGTCGCCGAGGCCGAAGGCGGCGGCGAAGGCGTGCGCCATGACCGCGTCCAGCGGGTCGGAGGTCTCCAGGCCCACCGGGCCGAGCGGCAGCAGGAGCGCCGCCGGCCGGGGGGCGCCCCGGCGCCGGCGCGGCGGCCGGGCCAGCAGGGCGACCCGCCGGCCGTCGCGCAGCAGCCACGAGGAGGTCGGGCTCTCCCACCGCAGCTCCCAGCGCTGCCCGGGCAGTTCGGCCTCCACCGAGCTCTTCGACCTCCGCAGCTTCCTCTTCGTCAGGCGGAGCTCGGCCCGCTGGTCGCCGACGGTGAGCACCAGCCCCCGGGACGGGTCGGGCTCGTCCTGGTGGAACCCGTACGGCGCGCGGAGCCGTACGGCGGGGGCGTACGGGCCCCAGACGTCCACCCGCACCAGCCGCCGGTCCACGGCGACGGTGACGTCCCCGGCGGGCCCGGGGGCGGTGCGCCGGGCCATCCACAGCGGCACGCCCTCGGCGCGGGCCCGTTCCCGCAGCGCGGCGACCCGCTCCGGGCCGCCGCTGTGCCGCACCGCCAGCTCCCCGAGGGCCCGGGCGAACTCGGCGGCCCGGCGCACCTTGAACGGCACGCTGGTGCCGGTGACGCGGACGACCGGGACGACGCCGGGTCCCTCCCCCAGCCGGTCCAGCGTCCGTTCCGCCCCGCCGCCGCCGAGCCACCAGCCGCGCAGGTACGCCTCCGCCATGGCGGCCAGGTTCAGTTCGGCGAGCGGCATGAGGTGGTCGCCCCGCCGCACCCCGTCCTCGCTCAGCTCCACCGTCCGGGCCAGCGGATTCCACGACCGCTCGCCGTAGAGGACCTCGTTCACGCTTCCCCCTGTCGTCGCGGGCATGACGCCCGCCCCCATGGTGACCGAACGGTCAGTCCGGCGTCACCACCAGGTCGGCGCGGTGGCGGTGGGCGGCGACCAGGCGGGCGTTGGCCTCGTCGGAGCGGGCCACCCACGCCTCGGCCTCGGCCCGGGTCCGGCCGAAGCGGACGTGGCGGTCGACGAGGCGGGACACCCGGACGGCGTCGGGGAGGTCGACGTACCAGACCTCGTCGAGGAGGGGGCGGACCGCCGCCCAGGGTCCGGCGTCGAGGAGGAGGTAGTTGCCCTCGGTGACGACGAGCGGGGTCCGGGGCGGTACGGGGACCGAGCCGGCGACCGGTTCCTCCAGGGCGCGGTCGAAGGCGGGGGCGTAGACGACGGTGCCGGGCTCCGGCGCGCGCAGGCGGGCGAGGAGGGCGGCGTACCCGGCGGCGTCGAAGGTGTCGGGGGCGCCCTTGCGGTCGGCCCGGCCGAGCCGCGCCAGCTCGGCGCCCGCCAGGTGGAAGCCGTCCATGGGGACGAGGACGGCGAGCCCGTCGAGCCGCTCGACGAGCCGCGCGGCCAGCGTCGACTTCCCGGCCCCCGGCGCCCCGGCGATCCCCAGCACCCGCCGCCCGCCGCTCAGGGCCAGCCCCCGCGCCCGCCCGACCAGCCCCTCGAACCCCTGCACGTCCATACGGGGCATTCTCACACCGGGCCGCGGGGCGGTGGGGGCGCGCCGCGGTACGGGCCCGGAGCGGCGCCCG